>NZ_JAPCIV010000054.1:0-23755 GCF_027707585.1 Aeromonas sp. QDB39
GAAAAGGCCACTAAGCCCTACCATACAACGATTTCCAGATTTATTTCATAGTCAATCTGTGTAGGTAGTTTGTGACGGTCCGGGTTGTCGCCCACGCCGCAGATGAAGTCGAGCTGGCCGAAACGCACCTGTTTCTCCAGTCGCTTGAGGGGCACAAAGCGCTGATCCCCCTGGATGCGCAGGGCGGGCTCCTGGCGCTCCAGCAGTCGAAACAGCTCGACGCAGAATCCCCCGATGCGGCCATCCGCCATCTGGATGTATTTGGGGGCGGATTCGGGCTGCGCCGCCGTGCGATAGATTTCGGTGGCAGAGACGGCCCGGTGAGCGACTGCCAGCAGACAACCCAGCACCATCACCCGGAATATCATGTCATGCTGGCCCTCAATGCGTGGGGAAATGCGACGTTGCCCGCGGATGTCACGGCGCTAGTGATCAAACATTACGCCATATATCAGGATCTTATCAACCAAGTGCCGTATCGAGGGTCATCATCAAGGCAAACCCGGCCATCAGGCCCAGGGTGGCGTGGGTTTGGTGGCCATTGCGGTGAGTCTCGGGGATCACCTCGTGGGAGACCACGAACAGCATGGCACCGGCGGCCAGTCCGAGGCCGATGGGATAGGCGATGGCCAGCCCGCTGGAGAGGCCGACGCCGAGCAGGGCCCCGAGCGGCTCAAGCAGACCGCTGCCGATGGCAACCAGCACGGCTTTGCCGGGGCGAAAACCGGCGGCGCACATGGCGAGCGCCACCGCCAGCCCTTCCGGTATGTCCTGCAACGCGATGGCGGTGGTGAGCGGCAGACCCACCGACATGTCGCCCTGCGAGAAGCTTACCCCGATGGCCATCCCCTCCGGCAGGTTGTGCAGGGCGATGGCAAACACGAACAGCCAGACCCGGGAGCAACTCTCGTGGCCGGGACCACAGGGGCCGGTCTTGTCATGCTCATGGGGGGTGAATTGGTCGAGCCCCAGCATCAGCAGCACCCCGAGGGTCATGCCTGCCACCACCACGGCAGCGGCGAGAAAGCCGTTGCCGGTGAGCCCCTCTGCCGCCTCGAGCCCCGGCAGCAGCAGGGAGAAGGCGCTGGCCGCCAGCATCATGCCGGCGGCAAAGCCCAGCATGCTGTCCTCCACCCGCTGGGGGACCGAGCGCAGAAAGAGGGCTGGCAAGGCGCCGAGCGCGGTGGCGGCAAAGCCGGCCAGGCCGCCGAGCAGGCCGTAGCGAACGCCGGGGCTGATGTCGCCGGCGGCCAGCATCACCAGGCTCTGCAGCAGCAACAGCACGACGGCCGCCAGTGCAACGAGCAGGCCGATGGCGATCACCGGGCGTGCCCGCAGTTGCTCGCGCAGCTGGGCAGACCAGGAGGAAAGGGGCAGGGCCGACGCGTTATCCATGAAGATCACCTCTCTTGCTTGATGGCGGGGACGGCGGGGCGCCATCCGGGGACTCTTGCATTACAGCGAGCCGGGCCTGACTTGTCCATGCCGGCGCATCGATAGCATTCATCGGCTAACTATTTGAAATGATTTGGTCGCCTTGAATAGTTTGTGATGAAGATCGGGTTGTACGGAAAAACAACTTGCTTTGTTACGGCGAAAGCTGGTGAAGGAGTAGGCAGGTTTGTGGTAAAGTGCCGCCCTCGCGAAACCCACCCTTCCCTTGGTCTTTCGCAACGTCCCATCTCCCGCCAGGAAAGCCCGGGTTACCAGTTCATACGGATGTGATCGCCACTGTGCACCTGCTTGTCAGCAGTCGAGGATCACCAGCCACCATGTTTTACAAAAATCTGTCTATCGGCAAAAAGATTGCCGTGGTCTTTGCGGTCATTGCGGCCGTCAACGTGATATTCGGTATTTTTCTCTCCAGCGAGCTGCGTGGCGTGCGCGATCGCGTGCTGAATTTTACCGATTCCACCCTGCCGAGCGTACTCTCGGTCGAGAACCTGCTCTACGACGTATCCTACGTGCGCCGTGCCCAGTTTGCCCTGCTGATGGTGGATGACGCCAGCGATCTGCAGGCGCGCCGCGGCCGGATCCAGGCTAGCGTCCAGAAAGTCGAGCAGGCCTTTCGTGCCTATGAGGCCACGGTCGGTGCCGACCATGAGCGCCAGGTGTTCAACCGCGCCAAACAGGAGTGGCAACGCTATCTGAACTCGGTCAATCTGGTGGATCAACTGCTGGTGCAGGGTCAGCTGGCCCAGGCCAAGGATCAGCTGTTCCAGTCCAACCCCATTTATGGCGAGCTGGAGCAGGCGGTCAACGGTCTGGTGGAAGTGAACCTCGGCTTTGTGAAAGAGAACCGTGGCAGCCTACTTGGCAGCGTCAACATGGTGACCAGTTTTGCCATGGTGAGCATCGGCAGCCTGCTGCTGTTCATGGTGGCCATGACCTGGTTCCTGACCCGCCAGATCTGCGTGCCGTTGCAGGCCGTGGTGGCGCAGGCCAACGCCATCGCCGCCGGCGATCTGACCCATCAGCTGGACCGCCAGCACATCGGTCGCGACGAGCTGGGCATGCTGGCCAAGGCTTCCCTCAAGATGCAGGACAACCTGCGTGGCCTGATTGAAGAGGTAGTCGCGGCTGTGACTCAGCTGGGTGCCGCCATTGAAGAGGTGAGCGCCGTCTCCGAGCAGTCGGCACAGGGGATCCAGAGCCAGCAGCAGGAGATCTCGCTGGTCGCCACCGCCATGGCCCAGATGAAGGCCACCGTGGCCGATGTGGCAGGCAACACCGAGACCGCGTCCGAGTCGGCCAGCTCCGCCAATGCCTTGGCACGCCGTGGCAATCAGGATGTGCAGAGCTCGCTGATGTCCATTACCCGGGTTGCCGAGGAGATTGAACAGGCGGGCACCCTGGTCACCGAGCTGGAGCGTGAATCCGCCCAGATCAACGTGGTAGTTGACGTGATCCGCGGCATCGCCGACCAGACCAACCTGCTGGCACTCAATGCCGCCATCGAGGCTGCCCGCGCTGGCGAGCAGGGGCGCGGCTTCGCGGTGGTGGCAGATGAGGTACGCACCCTGGCGGGCCGCACCCAGGCTTCCACCGGTGAGATCGTTGCCATCATCGAAACCCTGCAGGCACGTGCCAACCAGGCCAAAGAAGTGACCGGCCAGAGCTGCGAGATGATCCGCCAGTGCGTGGAGCAGAGCGAGCAGACCAGCAATGGCATCCAGCAGATTGAAGAAGCGGTGGCCCAGATCGCCGACATGGCCATTCAGATCGCCAGCGCCTGTGGCGAGCAGGATGCGGTCTCCGATGAGCTGGGTCGCAACGTGGAGCGGATCAACGAATCCTCCAACGAGGTCGCCGTTGGGGCCGATCATACCGCCCGTGCCTGCCTGGAGCTGAGCCAGCTGGCCGCCGGTCTGCGTCAGACCATCGGTCGTTTCCGCCTGGCGTAATGCTGCTGCGCGCCAGGGAGGGCGACACAACCGCTGCCTGCATTGGCAGGCACCCAAACAACCCGGCTCTGGCCGGGTTGTTTGTTATTGGTCGGCGGCCACTTTCTAGGTCATGTGGTTTGCAATGAAGGGATAACAACACGGGTTCGGTGAACGGCGCGGCAACCTCGCGACGGTAGAAGCCGGCGTGCCGGGTCGGCCTGAGAGCTGCTTGGGGGCTAGGCCGGGTGGTGGTGCCGTGCTGGTTCGAAGGAGTGTTGCATCCTCTGGTCGCACTGACGAGATATCTACAAAGGCCGCCTTGGCTGGGCAACGGATGCAGTCCCACCGATGAGATAGGTAGGGCAATGACGTGTGGGGATATGACGCAGACTGGCATGTTCCCCTTGCTGACGGCCATAAAAAAACCCGGCCTTGGCCGGGTTTGTGGTACGTGCGCTGCGCGAGGCTGGCTTATTTGGCCAGGGACTCCGGCAGGTTCTCACGGATCTTGCCGAGCATCTCTTTCAGAACACGCGGGTTGGCAACCACGATATTGCCGGAGTTTTCGTAGTTGTGACCACCGACGAAGTCGGTGACGATGGCGCCGGCCTCTTTGGCCAGCAGCTCACCGGCTGCGGTATCCCAGGGCTTCAAGCCGATTTCCCAGAAGCCGTCGACGCGACCGGCGGCCACGTAGGCCAGATCCAGCGCGGCAGAGCCGGCACGACGGATGTCGGCACACTCGATGAACATGCTCTGGAACATCTTCAGGTACGGCTCGATGTGGTGCTTCTGCTTGAACGGGAAACCGGTGGCCAGGATGGTGCCGGCCAGCTCTTTGGCCTTGCCGACACGGATGCGATAACCGTTCAGCTGGGCACCACTACCACGAGTAGCAGTAAACAGCTCGTCACGGATCGGATCGTAAACAACGGCTTGTTCAGTCTTGCCCTTCACGCGCAGGGCGATGGAGACGGCAAAATGCGGAATGCCTTTGACCAGGTTGGTCGTGCCATCCAGTGGGTCAATGATCCATTGGTAGTCCGGATTGGTACCGGTAATCTCACCAGACTCTTCAGCCACGATGCTGTGTTCCGGGTAAGATTTCTTGATGGTGTGAATGATGGCCGCTTCGGCTTCACGGTCAACGTTGGTCACGAAGTCATTGCTGCCTTTCTGGATAACCTCGATGTTCTCGGGTTGAGAAAAGGCTTTTACTACTACTTGACCGGCGTTGCGCGCAGCGCGCACGGCGATATTCAGCATCGGATGCATAGGTTCACCACTGGATGTTAAAGAACGGGGAATAAAAGGACGCGGTATCATACCAGTCTTCGCGAGAATGGCAACCGTTATACGCCATCCCCCCAGCCTTGGCGACTGCCAGATCTGACGGCTCCAATATAGGCTCCTTTTGGTCTAGTCTTATGGGCAGCAGCCGAATAACAGGCTGCATTGAGCATAGGGACGTGGATCATGAATTTGTCATTAGTCAGTCAAAAACCGTCGGCAATCACTACCCAGGGGCTGCTGGTTGCCTTGCGCGCATCGACCGGATATGGCGACTACTTCAACGAGGTGAGCATTGCCCAGCCTTGCCAATGGCAGCCAGGCAAGGAAGAAGCGGCGATCTTGCTGCTCGATGGCGACGCGGCTTGGCCGGAATTTGCCTGGCAGCGCAACAGCGATACATTCGGCTTGCCGGTGTTGCCGCTGCTGATGCGCAAAGGCGATGCCACCCTCACCATTCAGGGGCCGGACGTGCGGGACCCGCGCTTCTACTTCGTCTCAAACGGTATCGTGCTGGAAGAGTCGGAGCTTGCCGATCCCGCCTGCAGCCGGGTGCTGCTGAGCAAACTGGAGTCCTACTTCCCGCTCTTGTCCCGCCTGATCCTGCTGCGCCAGCGCCAACCCATGGGGCTGTGCAACTAGTCGCGTTCCTCCCTGCGTCCGGGCTGTTCAAGCGGCACAATATTTGTCATAACTGACCAGTATTGTGCCGCTTTGCCATGCAGGCATCGGAGCAAATGCCGGTGCGGCATCCGCTCTGTGTCCGTTGTCGTCTCGCATGAGCGAGGCTGTGGCCGTCTCTGCACCAATGTGTGAATCACAAGGAGTTCATGATGATCGACTTTTATACCGCCGCTACGCCCAACGGCTTCAAGGTGGCGATTGCCCTCGAAGAGCTGGGCTTGCCCTATCGGGTGATCCCGCTCGATCTGTCGGCGCTGGATCAGAAGAAGCCCGAGTTTCTGGCCATCAACCCCAACGGTCGTATCCCGGCCATCGTCGATCGGGATAATGGTGATTTCGCCGTGTTCGAGTCCGGCGCCATCCTCCTCTATCTGGCGGAGAAGGCGGGCAAGCTGCTGCCGGCAGATCCCAAGCGTCGCTCCCAGGCCATCCAGTGGCTGATGTTCCAGATGGGCGGGGTCGGTCCCATGATGGGGCAGGCCAACGTCTTCTATCGCTACTTCCCGGAGAAGATCCCGGCCGCCATCGAGCGCTATCAGAAGGAGGGACGTCGTCTGTTCGAGGTGCTCGACAGCCACCTGGCTCATCACGAATATCTGGCCGACGAGTACAGCATCGCCGACATCGCCACCTGGCCCTGGGTGCGCATTTATGACTGGAGTGGCATCTCCATCGAGGGGTTGCCACACCTGCAAGCCTGGATGGACCGGATGGCAGAGAAGCCCGCCTGCCAGAAGGGGATCACCATACCGCCGCGCAACGGGAAGCCGGAGGATCTGGTCAAACAGGCCCAGCAGATGGTAACGCGTTGATTTTTATTGCTGACGGGGCTAAAAACCCCGTCACATTAGAAAAACTAGGGAAAGCTGATTATAAAGATTCGTTCGTTTTTCGTGATCTGAATCACTAAGATCACCGCAAGCCTAGGGAGTGTCCTGCTCCCGGCCGGTGCGGGTTCTCCGCCTTGTATTTTCACCTTTGATTGACTCTGTGTTTTTGGATCCCCTCTGCAGGTTTCTGCCAGGGGTGCGGCAGCTTTTTGATGATTTTCGGGACTGAGATATGTATCGGCACAGTTTTTATCCGCTGTTTTTTCTGACCATTCTGATGGTTGCTGTGGGCCAGATGACCCAGACCCTGTATGTGCCCTCCATTCCCATGATGGCGGGGGACTTCAACGTGGCCTCCGGCCAGTTGCAGGCGGTGATGGCCTGTTACCTGATCCCGTACGGGCTCTCCCAGTTTGTTTACGGCCCGCTGTCGGATCGTATCGGTCGTCGCCCCATCCTGCTGATCGGCATGATGGTGTTTCTGGTGGGCACCCTGACCATTCAGTTGATCCCAAGCTTCATGGCGCTGCTGGTGGGCAGCTTCATTCAGGGGCTGGGCACCGGGGCGGGCGGCGCCATGAGCCGGACCGTGATGCGCGATCGCTACAGTGGCGCCGAGCTCAACCGGGCCAACAGCCTGGTGAGCATGGGGGTGATCTTCTCCCCGCTGCTGGCGCCGGTGCTGGGTGGTTGGTTGACCGAGCTGTTCAACTGGCGTGCCGGGTACTGGTTCCTGTTCGGCTTCGGTGCGGTGACGACCCTGGCGCTGCTGGCCTGGTTTGCTGAAACGCTGCCGGCGACCGCGCGCCAACAGCCGCTGCGAGTCGGTGCCGCCTATCGCCATGTGCTCGGCAATCCGCGCTTTCAGGGCAACCTGCTCTGTCTGATGGCGACCTTTGCCGGTCTGGCGGTGTTCGAGGCGGCGGCTGGCGTGCTGCTCGGCGATGTGCTCAAGTTGAGTGCCCGCACTGTCAGCGTGCTGTTCGTGCTGCCGCTGCCCGGTTATCTGTTTGGTGCCTGGCTCTCCGCCAAGCTCAGTTTTCGCCTGAGTCAGGGCAAGCTGATGCGTCTGGGTATCGTCTTCCTGGCGTTGGGGTCGCTGATCATCCTGCTGCCGGGTCTGTTCGGGGTAGTGAGTGCGGCCTCCCTGGTTGGCGGCGCCGCCGTCTACTTCATCGGCAGCGGCATTCTCTATCCGACCGCTACCTCCTGCGCCATCGAACCCTTCCCGGGTCAGGCGGGCACCGCCGGTGCCATCCTCGGCGGCATGCAGAACCTGGGGGCCGGTATCGTGACGCTGCTGGCAGCCTGCTTCCCGATGGAAGGGCAGGTGACCCTGGGGGCAATCATGACGCTGATGGTGCTGATCGTGGCGCTGAGCTTTCTCTGGCTGCGCCACCACGGCTCACCCCATCAACAGATGGCTATCTGAGCCGAGCACATAGAAAAGACCCGCCCAAGACGGCGGGTTTTTTATGGGCCACTTCTGGTGTGACTGGTGCTGCGGGGAGTGTCAAAGGGCTGCGGCGGCAGGGGAGAGCGGATGGCACAGGAGATAAAGAAAAAGCCCGTCACGCTGGTGACGGGCTTTTTGCTGTTGGTACCCCGGAGATGCCGTTGCCGGTTTGGGCCCTTGAACCGTCGGTTCAAGGCGGGGATCGGATCTGACCGCAGGCTTCTCGGTCGTGCCGAGCATGCGCAATAGCCAGAAGGCAGATCCCCTGTTTGGTATGAATATCGGCTCGGGGACTTGAACCGGCTGACAAACACCCCAGGGAATTTTAAAACGGTGGACGATTAGGGCTGCAGGCCTTCGTCGCTGGATTCGCCATATTGTCCGTGCTCGATCAAGGCCGCTTCGATGGTGCGTTGCAGCATCTTGATCCGCTTGTCCATGGTCTCAGAGTATTGGTGATTTTTCTCTTTTTCAAGGCAGAGCTCATGGCAAAAATTGAGCGCTGCCATCACCGCCAGCTGTTCGTTGCTGGAGACCTTGGAGCGTTGACGCAGCTCGATGAGTTTATCAGTCAGCTGGTCGGCGGCCTGGCGCAGGGCATCCTGCTGTCCCAGGGGACAGGATACCTTGTAGGGACGTCCCAAAATGACGATTTCTACGGCCTCTGTGCTCATGCCTTCCTCAATACGGCGGAGCTGATTTCCGCCTTTATCCACGTGGACAACTGGGCGGGACTATATAGCGCAGATGCAGAAGTTTCAAGGCCTTGCTGGCTCTGGAAGGGGGAGAATGCTAGGATCCTGACCATTAATTCTGCATATTTGCCTGAACTTTGAGCGGATCTTCGATGAGCAAAACGAACCCCCTGAAATACGCGGCCGTGGCCGACCTGATGGAGCAGCATGAGCTGATGGCGACGGCTGTAGAGGCCCATGGCGTGATCTGCGGTCTGGTGTGCGGTGGTGTGGCACTGGACGACAAGAGCTGGCTGCCCCATTTCAATGATCTGGTCAACGACGGTTTCGGTCTGCCGGCCCCGGTACGCCAGGTGATGACCGATCTCTATCACCAGGTGATCGAGAGCCTGATGGCCCAGAAAGGGGTCGAGCTGCTGCTGCCAAGCGACGAAGCGCCGCTCGACGAGCGCATCGACTCGCTGGTGGATTGGTCCCAGGCCTTCTTGGCCGGTTTCGGCGTGGTGCAGCAGGAGCTCTCCAAGGCTTCCGAAGAGCTGCAGGAGATGATCCAGGACATCGCCAGCATCACCCAGGTCTCCGCCGAGTTCGATCAGGAAGATGAAGAGAACGAAGCCTCCTTCCTGGTGCTCTACGAGCACGTGCGCCTCGGGGTGATGATGAGCTTCGAGGAGTTCGGCAAGCGGCCGGATGCCCCGAGCACACCGCCGACCCTGCACTGAGTCGGTCGAACTTGATAAAGAGCGCCAGGTGGCGCTCTTTTTACATCTGTATGTTGCCTGCGCCGGCCCGTCGTGATGAGGCAAGTGACGACAGAGACTGCGCTTTTTTGCCCGTGGCTTCGCATCCCGACCCCACGCTTTGTGTTAGCATGACCCCACGTTTTCAGTCTTTCCCCTCATCTCATGTCTCAATCTGATCTGAACCACGTCGATGTGGCCATCGTCGGTGGTGGAATGAGCGGCGCCGTGCTGGCGCTCTCCCTCGCGGCCCTGCCAGGGCCCAAGCCCCTGCAGATCCTGTTGCTGGAGGCGAGCGCCCCCGAGCTCAATGCGCATCCCGGCTTCGATGCCCGCGCCATCGCGCTCTCCGCCGGCACCTGCGAAGCGCTGGCCCGGCACGGGCTCTGGTCCCGTTTTGCTCCCCATTGCAGCCCCATCAGCCAGATTCATGTGTCGGATCGGGGCCACTTCGGCCAGGCCGGCTTGACGGCGGCGGAGTATGGCCAGCCAGCCCTCGGCCAGGTGATCGAGCTGTCGGCGGCGGGCATTGCGCTGCAGCAGGCGATTGCCGCCTGCCCGCAGATCCGCATGCTGTGTCCGGCCCAGCTCGAGCGCGTGGAGCCATTGACGGAAGGGGTGAACCTGACCCTGGCCGGTGGCGAGCGTTATCAGACCCGCCTGCTAGTGGCGGCCGATGGCGGCAACTCCTTCGTGCGCCAGCAGTGCAAGCTGGCGGTGAGCCGCCACGACTACGGTCAGAGCGCCATCATCGCCACCGTCAAGACGGCCGAAGACCCGGCCGGGCGGGCTTTCGAGCGTTTCACCCAGGGGGGGCCGCTGGCCCTGCTGCCGATGCAGGGCGGGCTCTCCTCCCTGGTCTGGAGCGTGGCGCGGGATGAAGCGCCAGCCTTGATGGCGCTCGATGACGCCGCGTTTCTGGCCCGTCTGCAGCAGGCTTTCGGCTGGCGCCTCGGCCGCTTCCTGCAAACCGGCCAGCGCCACGTCTATCCGCTGGTGCTGACGGTGGCCGACTACCCGCTGGCCCAGCGCACCGTACTGGTGGGCAACGCCGCCCATCTGCTGCACCCCATCGCCGGTCAGGGCTTCAACCTCGGCATGCGCGATCTGGATCTGCTCACTAGGGCGGTGGGCCGGGCGCTGACGGCGGGGGAGGATATCGGCAGCTTTGAGGTGCTCAGCGGCTACTGGCAGCAGCGCAAGGGGGATCAGGCCCAGACGGTCTGGCTCACCTCTTCGCTGGCCCAGCTCTTCTCCAATGATCATGACCCGCTGGTGGCGGGCCGCAACCTGGCGCTCTCCCTGATGGGGCGGCTGAGCTGTCTCAAGGCGCCGCTGGCCTCCCGCACTCTGGGCTTTGTCGCCGATGTGTGCCGCCCCTGAGGCAAGGTGACGTCATGGGTATTGAACGGGTGTGTCTTCGGGCGTGCCCTCGCTGATCCCGGCGATCAGCCCTGAAAGGATATAGAACGATGCAGATGCAAAACGTGGATGTGGTGATTGTGGGGGGCGGCATGGTGGGCCTGGGGCTCGCCGCCGCACTCAAGGGAAGTGCGCTCAAGGTCGCCGTGGTCGAGGGCCAGTTGCCAGCTTCCGAGCTGGACGAGGCGCCGGACAACCGGGTCAGCGCCCTGAGTCTCGCCAGCCAGCGTATCCTGCAACAGGTGGGCGCCTGGCGCGGGATCGAGGCCCGTCGCCTGCAGCCCTACGGGCAGATGGAGGTGTGGGAGCAGGACAGCTTTGGCCGGATCGCCTTTGATGCCGCCAGCCTGCGCCAGCCCGAGCTCGGCCACATCGTCGAGAACCGGGTCATCCAGCTGGCTCTGCTGGAGGCGACTCTCGATGGCGACAATATCCAGCTGCTGAGCCCGGCCCGGGCGAGCAGCCTGCAAAGCGGTGAGGCGGGATCCCTGCTGCTGCTGGAAGATGGCCGCGCGCTGTCGGCCAAGCTGGTGGTGGCGGCCGATGGCGCCCACTCCTGGGTGCGCCGGCAGGCCGACATCCCGCTCACCAGCTGGGATTACGGCCACCACGCGCTGGTGGCGACGGTGCGTTGTGCCGAGCCCCACGAGGCGGTGGCGCGTCAGATCTTCACCCCCGAGGGGCCGCTCGCCTTCCTGCCCCTGTGGCAACCGGATCTCTGCTCGATCGTCTGGTCGGTGCCAGCGACCCGGGCCGAGGCGCTCTGTCAGTGCGATGAAGAGCAGTTCAACCGCCAGCTCACCACCGCGTTCGACGGCCGGCTGGGGCTGTGCAAGGTGGCAGGGGCGCGCAGCGCCATCCCGCTCACCGCCCGCTATGCCCGCGACTTTGCCCGCGAGCGGCTGGTGCTGGTGGGGGATGCCGCTCACACCATCCACCCGCTGGCGGGGCAGGGGGTCAACCTGGGGCTGCTGGATGCCGCCGCCCTGGCCGAGCAGATCCTGCGCAATCAGGCGGCGGGCAAGGACATCGGCCGGCTCACCAACCTGCGCGGCTATGAGCGCTGGCGCAAGAGCGAGGCGGCCAGCATGCTGGCGGCGATGGAGGGGCTCAAGCGGCTGTTCGCCGGCAGCAACCCGCTCAAGAAGCTGGTGCGTGGGGCCGGGCTGTGCGCCTTCGATCTGCTGACGCCGCTCAAGCAAAGCGTGATCCGGGCCGCCATGGGGCTGGAAGGCGAGCTGCCCGCCCTGGCCAAGGGTGAAAAAATCTAATAGTACCCGGCTGTTTTCACAACAAAACTAATGTGATGAGGCTGATGACCCGGTTTGGGCATCAGCCTTTAATCTGGGCGGTCAGGGAAACGTTTTTCTACAAATTGTGACGAAACGGTAAAAATCGAAATTTAATATCGCCATTACCGGGTTTGGTCTGTTTTTATCACTGTTTTTACCTTAGTGTCTGGGGTCTGTTTACTGGCGGTGGATTAGTTTTTTTTGAGCGGCATGCGCGTCCGCTTGGCTTATAATCCGCTGCGTTCAAGGAATCACTCTTGCCCTGCGGGGCCGGAACGAGCACAGACTCAGGCACGTCGCTTGCTGCCACCCAGGTAGATAGCCGGATGGTGGCTGCCGGGCGAGCGATGCGTGAGTGTTGTCGCGAACGCTTAAGGAAACACAGCGATGATCCAGACTACAGTACTGCATCCCAAGCACCTGGAAGCCGGCGCCAAGATGGTGGACTTCCACGGTTGGGAAATGCCCATCAACTACGGCTCACAGCTGGAAGAGCACCATCAGGTGCGCACCGATGCCGGCATGTTCGACGTCTCCCACATGACCATCGTCGATTTGACCGGCGAGCGGGTCAAAGCCTTCCTGCAACACCTGCTGGCCAACGACGTGGCCAAGCTCACCGTCTTCGGCAAGGCCCTCTACAGCGGCATGCTGACCCCGGAAGGCGGTGTCATCGATGACCTCATCACCTATTACCTTGGCGAGACCTTCTACCGTCTGGTGGTCAATTCCGCCACCCGCGAGAAGGATCTGGCCTGGATCCGCCACCACGCCCAGGACTTCGGGGTGACCGTGACCGAGCGTCCCGAGCTCGCCATGATCGCGGTACAGGGCCCCAACGCCAAGGCCAAGGCGGCCAAGGTGTTCAGCGCCGAGCAGAATGCCGCAGTGGAAGGCATGAAGCCCTTCTTCGGCGTGCAGGCCGGCGAGCTCTTCATCGCCACCACCGGCTACACCGGTGAAGATGGCTACGAGATCGTGGTGCCGCAAGAGCAGGCGTGCGATCTGTGGCAGGCGCTGCTGGACAACGGCGTGGCCCCCTGCGGCCTGGGTGCCCGCGACACCCTGCGCCTCGAGGCCGGCATGAACCTCTACGGCCAGGACATGGACGAAACCGTCTCTCCCCTTGCCGCCAACATGGCCTGGACCATTGCCTGGGAACCGAGCGATCGCCAGTTCATCGGCCGCGCCGTGCTGGAAGCCCAGAAAGCCGCCGGCAGCCAGCCCAAGCTGGTGGGGTTGGTGATGGAAGAGAAGGGCGTGCTGCGCAGCGGCATGCCGGTCACCTTCACCACCGCCGCTGGAGAAGAGCGGGAAGGTGTGATCACCTCCGGCTCTTTCTCGCCCACCCTGGGGTACAGTATTGCCCTGGCGCGGGTGCCCCGTGATATTGGCAAACAGGCCTCGGTGGAGATCCGCAAGAAGCTGGTCACCGTCAAAGTGACCAAGCCGGCTTTCGTGCGCAACGGCCAGAAGCTGGTGTAACGACCCATTGCGGCGAAGGGGCTGCCCTTCGCCAGACCCCCTTGCCCCGGCACCGCCTGTCGAACGCGCCGGGACAAGTGATCCAAGTGAATAAAGGAAGCACAAATGAGCCATATCCCGAGCGAACTGAAATATGCCACCTCCCACGAGTGGATCCGTGTCGAAGCCAACGGCGAGGCCGTGGTCGGTATCACCGAGCACGCCCAGGAGCTGCTGGGTGACATGGTGTTCGTCGATCTGCCGGAAGTGGGCAAGCAGGTTGGTGCCGGTGATGACTGCGCCGTGGCCGAGTCGGTCAAGGCCGCCTCTGACATCTACAGCCCGGTGAGCGGCGAGATCCTGGCCGTCAACGAAGAGCTGGAAGGCAGCCCCGAGCTGGTCAACTCCGACCCTTACGGTGCCGGCTGGCTGTTCCGCATCAAGCTGGACGACGCGGGCGAGCTCGCCAACCTGCTGGATGCCGAAGGCTACCAGAACGTGGTGGACGAAGAGTAATGCCCCCGGGCCCTGCCAATGCGCAGGGCCCGCTTGTATAGGTGCCCGTCGGCCTGGAGGCCGGCCGGCGAGGGTGAAGTCGTCCGCACCGGTTTGCCCGCGGCAACCCGGTCAGCCGCAAGACGACCCCCTGTCGCTATGAGCGACATCCGGTGCCGGCAGGGGCCACCCTGCCAGCCGAACATGAGTGAAGCCGGCCGAGGCTGGCTGTCAGGCACTTAGTTATCAGGACTTTTTATCAGGAATAGGGAAATGACCCAGTCACTGTTTGAACTCGAGCAAAAAACCGATTTCATCCGCCGTCACATCGGGCCGGGTGAGGAAGATCTGCGCGCCCTGCTGGCCGTGGTGGGCGCCGAGAGCCTGGATGATCTGATTGAGCAGACCGTCCCCGCCGCCATTCGCCGGCCGGGCCCGCTCGGCATCGGCGCCTCCATGACCGAGGTGGAAGCGCTGGCCAAGCTCAAGGGCTATGCCGCCCAGAACAAGGTCGCCAAAAGCTACATCGGCATGGGCTATCACGATACCCATGTACCTCACGTCATCCTGCGCAACGTGCTGGAAAACCCGGGCTGGTATACCGCCTACACCCCGTACCAGCCCGAGCTGGCGCAGGGCCGTCTCGAAGCCCTGCTCAACTTCCAGCAGCTGACCCTGGACTTGACCGGCATGGATCTGGCCAGTGCCTCCCTGCTGGATGAAGCGACCGCCGCCGCCGAGGCGATGGCGCTGGCCAAGCGGATGGCCAAGTCCAAGTCCAACCTCTTCTTCGTGGCCGATGACGTGCACCCGCAGGTGAGCGACGTGGTCAAGGAGCGGGCGGTTCACTTCGGTTTTGACGTGGCCGTCGGCCCGGCCGCACAGGCCTGCGCCGAAGAGGTGTTCGGTGCCCTGTTTCAGTACCCCACCACCACGGGTGAAGTGAAAGATCTGCGGGCCCTGATTGCCGCCGTACAGGCCCAGAAAGGGCTGGCCTGCGTCAGCGCCGACCTGCTCTCCTTGCTGCTGCTCAAATCCCCGGGCGAGCTGGGGGCCGACGTGGTGTTGGGCTCGGCCCAGCGCTTTGGCGTGCCCATGGGTTACGGTGGCCCGCACGCCGCCTTCTTCGCCACCCGCGACGCCTACAAGCGCTCCATGCCGGGCCGCATCATCGGTGTCTCCAAGGATGCCCGCGGCAAGGCCGCGCTGCGCATGGCGATGCAGACCCGCGAGCAGCACATCCGCCGCGAGAAGGCCAACTCTAACATCTGTACTGCTCAGGTGCTGCTGGCCAACATGGCGAGCTTCTACGCCGTCTACCACGGCCCGGTGGGGCTGAAAACCATCGCCTCTCGCGTGCACCGTCTGACCACCATTCTGGCGCTCGGCCTCAAGGCCAAGGGTGTGGCCCTCAAGCATGCCAGCTGGTTTGATACTCTCACAGTGCAGACTGCTGATAAGGCCACGTTGATTGCCAAGGCCGAGGGGCTGGGCATCAACCTGCGTGCGGATCTGGACGGCGCCGTGGGTGTCTCCCTCTCCGAGACCACCACCCGTGGCGATGTGGTCGAGCTGTTCGAACTGTTCCTGGGGGCAGGTCACGGCCTGGACATCGAGGCCCTCGACCAGGCGGCGCAGGCCCATCACGCCATCCCGCAGGATCTGCTGCGCACCGACGCCGTGCTGACCCACGAGGTGTTCAACAAGTACCACTCCGAGACCGAGATGCTGCGCTACATCCACCGTCTCGAAGCCAAAGATCTGGCCCTCAACTACGCCATGATCTCCTTGGGCTCCTGCACCATGAAGCTCAACGCCACCGCCGAGATGATCCCGGTGACCTGGCCCGAGTTCGGCAAGCTGCACCCGTTCGCCCCGCTGGCCCAGGCCAAGGGTTATCAACTGCTGCTGGCCGACCTCGAAAACTGGCTGGTGAAGGTGACCGGTTACGATGCGGTCTGCATGCAGCCCAACTCCGGTGCCCAGGGCGAATACGCGGGTCTGCTCGCCATCAAGAAGTACCACGAGTCTCGCGGCGAGGGGCATCGCGACATCTGCCTCATTCCGGCGTCCGCGCACGGTACCAACCCGGCTTCCGCCCAGATGGCGGGCCTGCGGGTCATCGTCACCGCCTGTGACAAGTCGGGCAACGTGGATCTGGACGATCTGCGCGCCAAGGCCGCCGAGGCGGGTGATCAGCTCTCCTGTCTGATGGTGACCTACCCCTCCACCCACGGGGTGTACGAGGAGACCATCAAGGAGGTGTGCGACATCGTTCACCAGCACGGTGGTCAGGTCTATCTGGACGGCGCCAACATGAACGCCCAGGTGGGCCTCACTGCGCCGGGCTTTATCGGGGCGGACGTCTCCCACCTCAACCTGCACAAGACCTTCGCCATTCCTCATGGCGGTGGCGGCCCGGGCATGGGCCCCATCGGCGTGAAGAAACACCTGGCGCCGTTCGTGGCCGGTCACGCCGTGGTCAAGACCGACAAGGAGAGCCGCAACAACGGCGCCGTGTCGGCGGCGCCGTTCGGCTCGGCCAGCATCCTGCCCATCAGCTGGATGTACATCGCCATGCTGGGGGACGAGGGGCTGAAGAAATCCACTCAGGTGGCCATCCTCAACGCCAACTACCTGGCCAAGAAGCTGGGTGAATCCTTCCCCGTGCTCTACTCCGGGCGCAACGGTCGGGTGGCTCACGAGTGCATCCTGGATATCCGCCCGCTCAAAGAAGCCTCTGGCATCAGCGAGATGGACGTGGCCAAGCGGCTGATGGACTACGGTTTCCACGCGCCGACCATGAGCTTCCCGGTAGCGGGCACCCTGATGGTCGAGCCGACCGAGTCGGAATCCAAGCGCGAGCTGGATCGCTTTGTCGAGGCCATGACCGCCATTCGCGCCGAGATTGCCAAGGTGCAGGACGGGCAGTGGAGTCTTACCGACAACCCGCTGGTCCATGCCCCGCATACCCAGGATGACGTGATGGATGCAGAGTGGTCCCGTGGCTACAGCCGCGCCGAGGCGGTGTTCCCGTCGGAGGCCGTGCGCGCCGCCAAGCTGTGGCCGTCGGTCAACCGCATCGACGACGTCTACGGCGATCGCAACTTGTTCTGCTCCTGCATCCCGACCGAGGATTACGCCAAGTAAGAGCAGAGTTGATCACGACCATTTAAGTTGGATACCGTGACATTGAAGTTGGAAACCGACCATTTAAGTTGGAAACTAAAAGGCCCTGCAATAGCAGGGCCTTTTTTATGCTTGGTTTGATAAAACGTAATTAAATTACAAATTAAGAATTTATTAGACCGTCGTTAGTAGATCAGTAGCATTCATATATCAAGGGCGCGGTATACTTTATACAAAAGTTTGCGTTATTACTCAAATTTCCCTATCGGGCTAAGCACCGGCATGGTGCCAAAGGATAATCTGGGTACCGAAGGAGGGCCAACGATAGGCACATGAAGGGGTAAAGCAACTCACCAACACATAATGGTAACAACATCAGCCATTCACAACACTAAGTATGCGATGTTCCGTCGTGGGCATTGCACCTAAACATTGAGCTAACGCAAGCATAGCTTAGATAATCTAAAAAATCCTAACTTGAAAATTCACTTCGATACCTCATTTTTGGTATAGTTGAAGAGTTCTTTGTTTTCCTCATATGTATTTCCTGAGTGTAATCATGATCGTAATTATCGACCCTTTTTTCAGTAAAGATGCCATATTGCGAACTTGTTACGGGTTTGCAGGTAATTTTAATTTCGAAATTCAAATGAAAAGTGGAATGTATTTCATTACTGTTGCGGCATTGGATACCACTCCGATAGCCAGCGACTTTGAGGCTGAATTTAAAAATGCGCTGATTGACCACGAGTTGCGGGTAGTGATTGAGGAAAAAACGAAGGTAGTGAAAGAGGCGTTGGTGTGTGCTGCGCTGCGTGAAGCATGGAGCGAACCGGTTGATGCGAAATAAATTTAAGAATAAAGCCTATTTTGCTGACAAAGATAAAGACTATACACTGTTTCCTTTTAACTTTGAACGCTTGAGTCAAGATGAAGTACTCATCGTCAATGCAGTTGGTGAATTTTCATTTATTCAGGATCGAGAATTGCAAGAATTGGTGGCTGGCGAACTGCCAACTGACACTGAGTTATATCAAGAGTTAAAACGAAAGAGTTTCTTGGCAGGTTCTGAGGATTCGTATGCACTGCGCTGTTTATCAGCCAAATACAGGCAGCGCAAATCTTTCCTCAGTGGCGGGCCGGGACTGCATATCTTTGTGATCACATTGCGTTGTGGAAATTCTTGCGAGTATTGTCAGGCGAGCCGCAAATCAGTGACATCGTCACAGCACGACATGTCACAAGAGACGGCCAGAAATGCGGTAGATCGGGTGTTCGAATCACCCAACCAGCGCATCACCATTGAGTTTCAGGGAGGTGAGCCTTTGCTCGCCTTCGATTTAATTAAATTTATCGTGGACTACGCTCACGAAAAAAACAGTGTGCATGGCAAGAGCCTCGTGTTTGTCATTGCCACTAGCCTGCAATACATTACCGATGAGATGCTGGATTTTATCAAGCTCCACAGTATTCAGATCTCAACGTCGCTGGATGGCCCAGAAGCGCTACACAACAAAAATCGGCCATCCTCATGTGGTAATAGCTATCAAAGTACCCTTGCGGGTATTCGAAAGGTGAGAGAGGCCATTGGCGATGAGGCCATCGCCGCCATGACCACCATCACCAAAGACAGTCTACCTTTTCACCAGGAGATCGTAGATGAGTATGTGAAGCATGGCTTCCATTCGATATTCTTGCGGCCGCTCAACATGTATGGCTTTGCCGTCAAAAGGGAAAGCAAGGTCAGCTATACCTCTGCCGAGTATTTCGCGTTTTATCAAAAGAGCCTGCAATACATCATCGATATCAATAAAGCAGGCTACTACCTAGATGAAGTCACGGCGTCCTTGGCACTGAACAACATGCTGACCGGACGTGCGGTGGGCTATGTGGATCTGCGCTCGCCCTGTGGCGATGGCACCGGGGTGCTGGTCTATCACTACAACAGCTATGTATACCCGTCCGATGAAGCCCGAATGCTCTATGACATGGGCGATAACAAATTCTGTTTGGGCTCAGTAGAGGCGCCCTATGTGGAGCTGATTTCGTCGGATGTGATGGGTGAGATATTGATGAGCGGGGTGGCCGAATCCCTTCCGGCTTGCGCCTATTGCGCCTATTTACCCTACTGTGGTGCCAACCCCATCCAGAACTATTCCCGTACTGGCGACTTGGGTGGACACAGGGCTAAGAATGACTTCTGCAATAAGCAGAAACCGTTGTATCGCCACTTGTTCAGCCTCCTTGAAGAGAACAAGGATGTATTCACTTCATGGGTCACAAGGGGTAAGTGAGCGATGAGCTTCAAACTGAAATTAAGAGCGGTCATTCATTATCCCTCTACAACTCGCCGCCCGTTGCGGGTAACGACAGTTGATAGCTACATCGCCACAGGAAGATCACCGGACGAGTTATGCCTGATCTACCCCGACGGGCAATATAGAGGCGAAGCCCTGCTTTCCATCAAGTGGGGGGCTATTGTCATTTATGACCATGCAACCCCGCTTTTTGACGGTCAAATCATTCACGTCACCGAGGAAGGTGAGCGCCTTGACGATGGCGACATCATTGTGACGTTAACGGATGCCGTGTATATCGCCTACAAGCAGCGCAGTGACTCCAACTCACTGTTCTTGACAGAGCGGTGCGATAACTTCTGCATCATGTGCTCGCAGCCGCCGAAAAATGTGGATGACGCGTGGCGGGTGAATGATGCACTGGACATCATTGATTTGTTGGACGATGAGCCGCGCACTTTGGGGATCAGCGGCGGTGAACCGACGACGTTAGGGGCGGATTTTTTGAAAATTCTGACCCATTGCCACCAGAAATTGCCGCAAACCCAGCTTCATATTTTGACCAATGGAAAAAACCTGAGTAATAGGGAGCTGATCGATGAGATTCAGCAGATTGGGCATGAGCGGGTGCTATGGGGTGTCCCATTGTATGGGGCAATGGCCCGCGATCACGATTACCATGTGCAGTCTCGCGGGGCATTCAATCAGACCATCAACGGCCTCTATCACCTAAAAACGATTGAACAGTCCATCGAACTGCGGATCGTCTTGACGAAAGATGTACTCAGAAATATCGAAGCGCTGTGTGAGTTTATTGTCAGAAATTTATCGTTTGTCTCTTTTGTTGCCCTTATGGGGATCGAATTTACGGGCTTTGCCAAGCAAAATTACGCTACGGTGTACTCTCCCATTGCTGAGCATTTGCCCGCGTTAAGCTCTGCCATGAATACCCTGAAAATGAATAATGTGCAGTACTGCCTTTACAATATTCCGCATTGTCACTTGCCGCTGAGTTTGCGCGATTTTGCCGCGCAAAGTATTTCCGACTGGAAAAATGGATTCCCGCAAGGTTGTGACGATTGTGCTTCGAAGGCAGTCTGCTGTGGCTTCTTTGCGTCGAACCTTGATCACAAGTCGGGTGTTTTAACTAAATCATTATGTAGTGTTGATGATGACTCTTATATTGGAGTAATAAATTTGTTATGAAAAAACTAATGTCCACGTTGCAGCGTTGGGGTGTACTGGGTCTGGGTGTGCTAAGTGGGCATGGGGTCACGGCTAGCGAAGCGCATCTCTCCGATGACGCCTTCAATCAGTTGAACTTAGACAACTTGCCCAACATGGAAGCCTCGTTGAACATGGATGTGAACAACCTCTATGCAGGCCACCGTTCACATCGCTCGCACAGTTCACATCGCTCGCACTCCAGTCATCGTTCTCACTACTCAGGCTACGGCACCTCGACCTATTCGGCCCCTGTCGCTGTGCCTTCGCGAGCATATGGCAGCAGTGTAAACAGCCTTAACCAAAGCTTGCAGGCCCCTCTCGAAGTCACTTCACCAGCCAGACGGCTGACAGCCAATGATAGCGCCATGATGGATCTGGTCATGCGGGTGCAATTAGCACTGTTCACCAAAGGCTATGATGTAGGTATTATCGATGGCAAGATTGGCCCGAAAACCCGCGCCCAGATAAAACGCTATCAGAGTGATAACAGGTTAAGTAGTACGGGAACACTGACGACCTCCTTACTCACAAGTTTGGGTATTCAAATTCAGTGAGTCATCCGGGCATTCTTAACTTAATTTAAAAAGGATTACAGATGAAAAAAATAACAATCACTCTAGCTTTCTTTGCTGCAATAATGTCTTCTAATATTTATGCATGGGAAGGTGTTGACAATGATTCTGGGAGTGACATTGAGATTGAAAGCGGTAATTTAGTAAGAGCTGGGGAGGAAATTGAATATTATGACCATGATTATGGAGAGTATCGTTCAGCGGATGTTGAGAGCGTAGAGTCTAGTGGTAGTGGTGCAGAGGTAGAAGTATATGATCATGAATCAGGTGAATATCGGACATTTGAAATGGAATGACTTCGCAGTTTCACTTGGGTAATACCTCTAATCGGTTGAGCACCGTGCCCTGACCAGCTAAGGAGGGTGCGAATAAGTGTCCTCTACAATAAAATTGAAATTTTTAGTCCTTAAAATTCAACTTGTTATAAAGGCATGGCATTGTGTTTGGTGGCTTATTCGCATCATCCCCCTGTGGGGGCGCTGTTCCCCCCATGGCCGGATCACGCTTAACCCACACCTCGTCAAAGCGTCTCGCGAGTGTATCGATTACGTCATCCTGCACGAGCTCTGCTACATTGCCGAGCACAACCACAGCGAGTCGTTTCGGCTGATGAGCCAAGTGATGCCAGGCTGGGAAAAGACAAAAGAGCGATTGGATGGGATGGCGGCTCGATTGTTGGCGTGAGTTATCTGATCGTCAGTCACTCCCACAGCCCGGCAGGTTACCCTTGCCGGGCTGTTTCTTTGGTACTGATGCCTTCTACTGATCCTCAAAGGATCCCTCTCATGGCCGAAAAGGCCATTTTTTCTGTGCAGAACAATCGATAGCCTCAGAATCATGCTCTATATCAGTTGTCCTCTTATATCTAAATTGGAATAAAAAACTTGTACTTATTATTTATAAAAATAAATATGCACTGTTGTGTGTATTTATGCGCATATAGGTAAGTTTTTGTTTTTAAAGGGGAAATATAAAAATTCAATACGTGTGGAGTTTTCACCACAGCAGCATCATCAGTTAATATTTATAAAAATAAATAAGATAAAACAACATCTTACGTTCATTCTTGTTGTTGACGATCCCCTGCCTGCTGACTAGGTTGTATGCAAGTCAGATAGGAGCGGTCATGAAACAAAAGATGGTTAAGCAGCCAATTATCACAGATGCGGAAATCGCCAAAACGGAGCGATACAACCGAGACATCCAGGCTTGGGGGTATCGGCCCTGGGTCACAGTGCGACAGTCCCATACCCATGGGCAGGGTCAGATTGTGTATAGTCACAAGACCAAACGTGAGCATCATCTGCTCAGCCGTGGTGAGCGACGCCCATTTTTTTACTTCGAACATGACCCAACGGTTATCGATATTCTGGAGCAGTACCCGCTGCCCCTGCATAAAACTCTAGAAATTGCTGCCTCTCTGAACATTGTCCATCCAGGTAATTACAAAGAGAGGGGCAATCATGGTGGTCGTATTCCAGCCAAAACCATGACTCAGGATTTTTTAGTGTTGAGGCAATCCGATAGTGGCAACGCGCGATTGACAGCGTACAGCTATAAATATTCCGATGCTCTGGATCCTGCCATCACCAATCCTCGAGTCGTTAATCGAACACGAGCAAAAGAG
This sequence comes from Aeromonas sp. QDB39, assembly GCF_027707585.1. Taxonomy (NCBI): domain Bacteria; kingdom Pseudomonadati; phylum Pseudomonadota; class Gammaproteobacteria; order Aeromonadales; family Aeromonadaceae; genus Aeromonas; species Aeromonas sp. QDB39. Next base: position 22,607 of record NZ_JAPCIV010000054.1, read on the forward strand.
AAAATTGCCCTTGAATATTGGCGTGCTGAAAATATCGATTTTGTGATGGTAACTGAGAAAGATTTTGATGCTACATTTATCTACAATGTAGAGTTCTTGCGGGAGTGTTTTGATTCAAAAAATCTTCTCCAAGTTTCAGCAGATCTTTATGATCATGTAGTTTTAAAATTTAAAAATCACATGATTATGGCACCCTTATCCACACTTAGGATGTTAGCCTTGCTGGTCGCTCAAGAGATGAACATTGATGAGAGGCATGCTGTTTGCTTATTCCAACATGCAGTATATACCGGTCGTATTGATATGGATTTGACACAGCGTATTGAGTTATACCACCCTCTTCCCGCATTGCGAGGGTCTCATGAGAATTAACCAAAAAATTGTATCTAACACAAAAAATAAATCCGAGTTGCTTATTGTTGATATCTGTCTGGATAACAGGTTAATAGCTGTATCAGATTTGTTGACTGACTCACCTAAGCGCCCATTTTTTATTTCTTTGGAACATGTCGAGTCTGATATAAATTCTGCTAGGGTTTCTATTGCAGATCATGATTTTCCAGAGATATTCTATCAACCAGATTCAGCTTTTGATCCTAGATGGATTGATAAAAGAGATCAATGTCTTGCTACTATCAAACCACTGATAGTAGATCCAGATCTTAAACATCGTTATCTATATGGTGAATCAAACGGCATATTGAAACAACTCATAATTCAGTCAGGTCGTAGTAAAAAATATGTAAGCAGTTGTTTGAATCGCTATTTCAAATGTGGAGGGATGAAAAATTCACTATTGCCACGATATTACGAGTGTGGTTTGAATCATCAACTACCAACTAAAACTATTAAGTTGGACGATGGGAAAATCTGTCTGGCCTCAAAAAGAGGACGTGAAACTAATTACGGCAATCCTTATCGAGGTATTACCCAGCAGGACATTAAAAACATTGATTTATTCTCAAAGTCGATTCGCTCTGGAGAGGAAGTCGTTCTCTCTAAATTATATTTAGACTATTGTATGACCTATGCATCTGTCGAATTGAGTCCAAAAAGTGTTGGAGATGGTGAAGTTGCGTATTCCGGCGAAGTTGAACAGCCATTCCGGCCAACGTGAACACCCTGATCCTTAACGCGCTCACGTCACCC
>NZ_JAPCIV010000055.1:0-22277 GCF_027707585.1 Aeromonas sp. QDB39
TGATATCAAAAATTGTTTTTGATGCTCGATGCTGTGAGTGCCCACACAGATTGCTTGATTCAAATTGTTAAAGAGCGTCACGCTTGTCGCGTTGAGGAGGCGCATATTACGCCTCTCACTTCAAAAGTCAAGCGATTGTTTTCGCTTTTCTTTCGGCGCCGACTTCGCTAGGAAGCTGGCTCATCAGGTTGGCGTGTTCCGCCGTGCTGGTAGGGGTGCATTATAGGGAGCCGCACCGCGATGACAAGGAGAGTTTTGCAAAAATTGGCATTTTTTGGCTTTCAGCAGTTCAAACGCCTATTTATCCAACAAAAAGCCCCGCAACCGCGGGGCTAAGGCCATTAAGGACGATGAATTGCTATCTTTTTGACCAGAATTCCCGGGCAAAGCCGCGCACTTTTTCCCAATCAGTAAACTCGAGGTCCTTGCTGGTATCCGTGCTGCCACCGGTGATCTTCATAATCAGCTGGATGATGCGGGTCTGCCACCAGTTGTAGCGGGAGTATTGCAGCGCCCCGGCAAACACCCCCAGGGTTTTCGGCTTCCAGGGGGAGAGTCGCAGAAACTTCTTCATATAGGCGTTGGTCTGCGGGGTCTGCTTCTCCGGCTTGCGAGCGGTCAGGTTGACGCAGAAGAAGGCGGCGTTGGCCACTTCCAGCTGTTCGTGATGAGCGTGGATGAAGCTGAACAGGCTGGGGTGGAAGTTGCCATAACGAATGGAGGCACCGATCAGCACCTTCTTGAACTTGCTGAGATTGCACTTCGGCAGGGTATGCAGATCCTGCATCACCACCTCACAACCCTCGGTCTCTGCCAGCATGGCATCGACGATCTTTCGTGTTTGCCCATCACGGGAAGAATAAAGCACCAGAATCTTGTCCATACCAACCTCAACTACGCCAGAATGCAGGGGTAAACAGTACCAGAAGAGTGAAGATTTCCAATCGGCCAAACAGCATGGCGACGACCAGTATCCATTGCGCCGTTGCCGAGATCTTGCCGAAGTTGGCCGACACCTCGCCCAGCCCAGGCCCCACGTTGGTGAACGCAGCCGCCACGGCGGAGAAAGCGGTCACCTCGTTCAAGCCGGTCATCAGCAGCAACAACATAAAGATGAAGAACAGGATGATGTAAGTGGCAAAGTAGCCCCACACCGCTTCCACGATCCGTTCAGGCACGGCACGACGACCCAGTTTAAGGGTATAGATGGCGCGCGGGTGCACCAGCCGCTTCAGTTCGCGCATCCCCTGCAGGAACAGGATCATGAAGCGCATCACCTTGATGCCGCCCCCGGTACTGCCGGCGCAGCAACCGATGAAGGCGGAGAACATCAGCAGCATGGGCAGAAAGGAGGGCCACTCCGCATAGCTGGTCGTGCTATAGCCGGTGGTCGTGCCCAGCGATACCGCCTGGAACAGACCGTGGTTGAGCGCCTCCTGCCAGGTGGCGTAATGGCCGTGAAACAAGAGGGAAACGAAGCAGATCAGCACCAGCACGCACTGGATGCTCAGAAACACCTTCAGCTCGGAGTCGCGCAGATAGTTGCTCAGCCGCACCGGCTTGTGAGCGAACACCATGAAGTGCAGGGCGAAGTTGACGCTCGCCAGCAGCAGAAACAGCACAGTAATCAGGTTGATGGCCGGGCTGTTGAAAAAGCCGATGCTGGCGTCGTGGGTCGAGAAGCCGCCCACCGACAGGGTGGAGAAGGAGTGGCAGATGGCATCGAACAGGGTCATGCCCGCCATCCAGTACGCCAGGGCGCAGAGGGAGGTGAGCAGCAGATAGATGAACCAGAGCGCCTTGGCCGTCTCGGCGATGCGCGGGGTGACCTTGTTGTCCTTGACCGGCCCCGGAATTTCGGCGCGATAGAGCTGCATGCCCCCAATCCCGAGCAGCGGCAGTATGGCCACCGCCAGCACTATGATCCCCATGCCCCCCAGCCACTGCAGCAGCTGGCGATAGAACAGAAACGCCTTGGGCAGATTGTCGAGCCCGGTGAGCACGGTCGCCCCCGTGGTGGTCAGGCCGGAAAACGACTCGAAGAAGGCCTCCGACACCGTCATGCCGGGCACCTCTCCCAGCAGGAACGGCAAGGCCCCCACGCTGCCCAGCACCACCCAGAACAGCACGACGATGAGAAAGCCTTCCTTGGATCTGAGATCTTTCTTCTGATGGCGGTTGGGAAACCAGAGCGCGGCACCGAGCAGCAGGGCGATGAAGAAGGAGTTGACGAACTCGGCACCACCGCCATCACGATAGCCAAAGGCGACCAGCGCGGGCAGCAACATGGTCGAACTGAACAGCGCGACCAGCAGGCCAACGATACGAATGATGCTCAGAATCTGCATTCCGGCTCCCTCTTCAGACTAAAAGAGCGATGGATTCTAGCCATCTAAGGGACGAAGGGATACCCGACCCTGGGTTCGGTCGGTCAATTCCTGTGCGATTCTGCTCCAAACAGCGGCTTCCCACGCCACCTGCAGGGTGACGCTGGCGCCATAGTCGGCCGCCAGCAACTGACCCTGATGCGCCTGGATCAGCGCTTCCACCGCTCCCATGTCGGTATAGTCGCACTGGATGAGGGAGGCAGTCTGCTGGCGCTTGATACGGATTTCGAGCTGCTTGAGGGCGGTGCCCACGCCACCGCCATAGGCCTTGACCAGGCCGCCGGTGCCCAGCAGTACCCCACCGTAATAGCGCACCACCACGGCGGCGATCTCCCCGAGACCGGCCCCCATCAGTTGGGCCAGCATGGGCTTGCCGGCGGTGCCCGAGGGCTCGCCGTCATCGCTGAAACCGTACACCTGACTGTCCTGCGGAGCACCGGCAACAAAGGCCCAGCAGTGATGCCGGGCCCCGGGATGTTGCTGTTTTATCTCGCCGATCCAGGCTTTGGCAGCCTCTACGGTCGGCGTGTGGGCAATATAAGTGATGAAGCGGCTCTTCTTGATCTCCTCACTCACCTCCAGCGGTGCAGCCGGTATGGAATAGTCTGCCGCCATCAGAGCCCTGCTTGTCTGGTCAGGTTTTCCACCCCGTTGGCGTGCAGCACCACGTTGTCTTCGATGCGGATGCCGCCATAGGGGCGCAGCGCCTCGACCTTGTTCCAGTTGACCCGCTTGCCCTGTTCACCGAGGCGCAGCGGCTCCAGCAGGCTGTCAATGAAGTAGAGACCCGGCTCGATGGTGAACACCTGGCCCACCTCCATCACCCGGGTGCAGCGCAGATAGGGGAACTGTTCGGGGGCCGACAGGTGAGTACCGCGCTCATCCTGCATGAAGCCACCGGCATCGTGCACCTGCAGGCCGAGGAAGTGGCCGAGACCATGGGGGAAGAAGACATTGGTCACCCCGGTATGGATCATCTCGTCCACCGACATGTCCACCAGCTCGGTGGCTTGCAGCAGGCGCGCCAGTCGGTGGTGCATCTGCAGATGCAGCTCGCTGTAACGGCGGCCCGGCTTGATCTCCTCGATGATCTCCTGCTGCTGGGCATCCAGCGCCGCAATCAGATCGGCAAACTCACCGCGACGCCAGGCCCAGGTCCGGGTGATGTCGGAGGCATAGCCGTGCACATCCACACCGGCATCGATGAGGAAGGAGTACCGCTCCGCATCGGGCACCCGCTGGGCGGAGAGGTGGGTGTAGTGCAGGATGGCCGCATTGCGGTTGATGGCGACGATATTGCCGTAGGGTGCCTCATTGGCCCCCTGCCCGACCGCCTTTATGTAGGCCAGGTTGATCTCGAACTCGCTCGCCCCCGCCATGAAGGAGTCCTTGGCCGCAATGTGACCGCGCACCCCGATGCGGTTGGCATCGCGCAGGCATTCCAGCTCATAGGCCGTCTTGTAGGCGCGATGATAATGCAGATAGTTGAGCACCGCCTCCGGATTGGGCTGGCCCAGCCCCAGCAGCTCGGCCACCTCCAGGTGGCCGCCCAGATAGGCCCACTCCTGCTTGTTGGCCGGCAGGTGATCAGCAATCTGCTCCGGACGGGTCAGGAAACGGATATCGAAGAAGTCGACCCAGAAGGCATTGGGCAGCTCCGCCACCTTGTGCCAGAAATCCACCGGCCGGTAGAACAGCAGCACCGGCTTGTTCACGCCGTCCACCAGCAACCAGCAGTGGGGATTGTCCAGCACCGGCAACCAGGCCTTGAACTGGGGGTTCACCTTGAAGGGGTAATCCTGATCATCGAGGAAGATGCGGTGGGTCTGGCCGGAGTGGATGGCCAGACCGCTCAGTCCCTGCTGTTGCAGTATGTCGCGGGTGCGCTGCTGCAAGGTGTCGAGGTGCTGGGCAAAAAGTTGGCTGTAGCTGCTCATGGCGTCCTGCTCCGGGAGAAATGTGGTTTCAGCATAACATCAAGCGAATCAAGGCTCGAACCGTCAAGCAATCGCTTCGTGAGGTAACGCATACGTTACAAGGCTTTTGTTATGAAACAAAAACCAACCATTAACAAATAAAAAACAATTCAATACACTGCCGGTAGATACATGCAGTCAGGGACTACTCATGCACAACCTTTGCCTGTGGCAACCGGATCAGGAGCGGATTCAGCAATCCAACCTCCAGCACTTCATGGCCGAGGTCAACCGCTTCCACGGCCTGCAGCTGCACAGCTACGCCCAGCTCTACCAGTGGTCGGTGGAGAAGACAACCCGTTTCTGGCCGCTGGTGTGGCAGCACTGCGGCGTCAAGGGCGAGCTCGGCAACATAGTGGCGGAGAACCGCCAGGAGATGCAGCGTACCCGCTGGTTCCCGGACAGCCGACTCAACTTCGCCGAAAACCTGCTGCGCCGCCAGGATGACACGCCGGCTATCATCTCCCGCATCGAGGGTAGCCCCAGCCAGACCTTGAGCTGGCGCGAGCTGGCGGATCAGGTCGCCAGGCTGGCCCAGTGGCTGCATAGCCAGGGTATCGGCCGGGGCGATGTGGTGGCGGCCTACCTGCCCAATATCCCGCAAACCGTGGTGGCCATGCTGGCGACCACCAGTCTGGGCGCTATCTGGACCTCCACCAGCCCCGATTTCGGCGAAGCCAGCGTGGTGGAGCGCTTCGGCCAGACCCGGCCGCGGGTGCTGTTTGCGGTGGATGGCTATCGCTACAACGGCAAGGCCATCGACATTCAGGGCAAAGTGGCGGGGGTCGTCAGCCAGATCGACAGCATAGAGCAGACAGTCATCATCCCCCTGCTCGGCCATCCCCTGCAACTGGGCCACGACTGGCGCCAGATCATGGCCAGCCAGCCGGACGCCAGCCTGCAGTTCGAGCCCATGGCCTTCAATGACCCGCTCTACATCCTCTATTCGTCCGGCACCACCGGCAAGCCCAAGTGCATCGTGCACGGCATCGGCGGCACCCTGCTGCAACATCTGAAAGAACACCAGCTGCACTGCGACATCAAGCCGGGGGAGCGCATCTTCTACTTCACCACCTGCGGCTGGATGATGTGGAACTGGCTGGTGAGCGCGCTCGCCTCCGGCGCCACCCTGGTGCTCTACGACGGCTCCCCCTTCTACCCGGACGGCAACGTGTTGTGGGATCTCGCCCGCGACGAAGAGGTCGCCCTGTTCGGCACTTCGGCCAAATACCTGGATGCGCTACACAAGCAGGGCTATGCCCCCATCAAGACTCACCAGCTGCCGCAGTTGCGGCTGATCTGCAGCACCGGCTCCGTGCTGTCGCCGGAGGGGTTCGACTACGTCTATCAGCAGATCAAGCAGGATGTGCAGCTTAGCTCCATCTCGGGCGGCACCGACATCTGCTCATGCTTCGTCATCGGCAACCCCATCAGCCCCGTCTACCGCGGCGAGAGCCAGGGACGTGGCCTCGGCCTCGCGGTACAGGTGTTCAACGAAGCGGGTCAGCCGGTGCAGGGGGAAAAGGGCGAGCTGGTCTGTACCAAGCCCTTCCCGGCCCAACCCATCGGCTTTTGGGGGGACGACAGCGGCGACAAGTACCACGCCGCCTATTTCGAACGGTTCGACAACATCTGGTGCCATGGCGACTGGATCGAGCTGACCCCGACCGGCGGCATCCTGTTCTACGGTCGCTCCGACGCCACCCTCAATCCGGGCGGCGTGCGCATCGGCACCAGCGAGATTTACCGCTACGTCGAGCAGCTGGAGGAAGTAGAAGAGAGCATCGTCATCGGCCAGCAGTGGCAACAGGACGAGCGGGTGGTGCTGTTCGTCAAGCTCAAGCCAGGCCTCATGCTGGACGAAGCGCTGCGCGAGCGTATCCGCCAGCAGGTGCGCCTGCACTGCACCGCCCGTCACGTGCCGGCCCGCATCCTGCAGGTGGACGCCATTCCGCGCACCAAGTCCGGCAAGATAGTGGAGCTGGCGGTGCGGGAAGTGGTGCACAACCGGCCCGTCAACAACACCCACGCCCTCGCCGATCCTGAGGTGCTGAGCCAGTATCGCGACCGGCCCGAGCTGGCCAGCTGAGGCCACACAAGGTTAATAAAGGCGTCATCAGACGCCTTTATTTTGGTTGTTAATCTGAGGCGAGCTTTTACTCGATATCTGTTAAACGAATGTTTTAAATAGGTGTTGAAATTGTCTTCTTTTGGATCAATAGTGAGCCTCGCCCCCTGCTGGGGATAAAGGAGCACCACCCCCCACCATGTGGGAACAAGGAGACACTCTCATGATCTACCAAGGCGAAACCCTGACGGTCAGCTACCTCGAAGACGGCATTGCCGAGCTGAGGTTCGATGCTCCGGGTTCAGTCAACAAGCTGGATCGCGCTACCCTGCTCTCCCTGAGCGAAGCGATCGCCGCATTACAACAAGAACGTGAACTAAAAGGTCTGATCCTCACCTCCGGCAAAGACGCCTTCATCGTCGGCGCCGACATTACCGAATTCTTGGAACTGTTCGATCTGCCGCAGGCAGATCTGCTCGGCTGGCTGAAAAAGGCCAACGACATCTTCAGCGCCATCGAAGATCTGCCGGTGCCCACCCTCTGTGCCATCAAGGGCCACGCCCTGGGCGGCGGCTGCGAAACAATCCTCTCCACCGACTTCCGACTGGCTGACACCAGCGCCAAAATCGGCCTGCCCGAGACCAAGCTCGGCATCATGCCCGGCTTTGGCGGTACCGTCCGTCTGCCGCGGGTGATCGGCGCCGACAACGCGCTGGAGTGGATCACCACCGGCAAGGATTACCGTGCCGATGACGCCCTCAAGGTGGGTGCCATCGATGCCGTGGTCGCCCCCGACGCGCTGCAGGGCGCTGCGCTGCAAATGATCAAGGACGCGATCAAAGGCAAGCTGGACTGGCAGGGCCGCCGCGCCGCCAAGAAGGCCCCGCTGCGCCTCTCCAAACTGGAAGCCATGATGAGCTTCACCACCGCCGCCGGCATGGTTGCCGCCGTGGCGGGCAAACACTATCCGGCGCCGATGACGGCGGTAAAAACCGTCGAAGCCGCTGCCGGCATGAGCCGTGACGAGGCGCTGGCCGTCGAGGCGCAAGGCTTCATCAAGCTGGCCAAGACCGATGTCGCCAAGGCGCTGGTCGGTATCTTCCTCAACGATCAGCACATCAAGGCGCTGGCCAAGAAGGCGGCCAAGCAGGCGGCTAAGGCCACTGGCCACGCCGCCGTACTGGGTGCCGGCATCATGGGGGGCGGCATCGCCTACCAATCCGCCAGCAAGGGCATTCCGGCGGTGATGAAGGACATCAACGAGAAGGCGCTGGCGCTTGGCATGGGTGAAGCCACCAAGCTGCTCAACGGCCAGCTCGAAAAGGGCCGCATCGACGGCATCAAGATGGGCCAGGTGCTCTCCGCCATCACCCCGACCCTCAGCTATGACAACGTCAAGCATGTGGATGTGGTGGTCGAAGCCGTGGTCGAGAACCCGAAGGTGAAGGCCGCCGTACTGGGCGAAGTGGAAGGGATCATTGGCGAAGACGCCGTGCTCGCCAGCAACACCTCCACCATTCCCATCTCTCTGCTGGCCAAGGGTCTGAAGCGCCCGCAGAACTTCTGCGGCATGCACTTCTTCAACCCGGTGCACCGCATGCCACTGGTGGAGATCATCCGCGGCGAGCAGACCTCCGATGAAACCATCAACCGCGTGGTGGCCTACGCCGCCGCCATGGGCAAGTCCCCGGTGGTGGTCAACGACTGCCCGGGCTTCTTCGTCAACCGCGTGCTGTTCCCCTACTTCTTCGGCTTCAACAAGCTGGTCGCCGATGGCGCCGACTTCGCCGCCGTTGACAAGGTGATGGAGAAGGAGTTTGGCTGGCCGATGGGCCCTGCCTACCTGCTGGACGTGGTCGGCATCGACACCGGCCACCATGCAGGTGACGTGATGGCGCAGGGCTTCCCGGCGCGCATGAGCAAGGAAGGCCGCACCGCCATCGACGTGATGTACGAAGTGAATCGCTTCGGTCAGAAGAACGGCAAGGGCTTCTACGCCTACGAGCAGGACAAGAAGGGCAAGCCGAAAAAGGTGGCCGACGCCGCCAGCTACGAGCTGCTGGCCCCCATCGCCAAGCCGAAACAGGATTTCGACAAGGACGCCATCATCGCCCGCATGATGATCCCGATGATCAACGAGGTGGTGCTCTGTCTGGAAGAGGGCATAGTCGCCACGCCAGCCGAAGCCGACATCGCGCTGGTCTACGGTCTGGGCTTCCCTCCCTTCCGCGGCGGCGTGTTCCGCTATCTGGACACCATTGGTCTGGATCGCTACGTGGCCATGGCCGACCAGTATGCCGACTTGGGCCCGCTCTACCGCGTCAGCGACAAGCTGCGTGAGATGGCCGCCCAGGGCAAAACCTTCTACTGATTGCGGAAAGGAGATCCATTCATGAAAGACGTAGTCATTGTCGACTGTATCCGGACCCCGATGGGCCGGTCCAAGGGTGGCGCCTTCCGCAACGTGCGTGCAGAAGACTTGTCCGCGCACCTGATGAAATCCATCCTGCTGCGCAACCCCAACCTCGACCCGAACGAGATCGAGGACATCTACTGGGGCTGCGTGCAGCAGACCCTGGAGCAGGGCTTCAACATCGCCCGCAACGCCGCACTGCTGGCCGGCATTCCCAAGCAGGTGGGGGCGGTCACCGTCAACCGCCTGTGCGGCTCCTCCATGCAGGCGCTGCACGATGCCTCTCGCGCCATCCAGGTGGGTGATGGGGATATCTTCATCATCGGCGGCGTCGAGCACATGGGTCACGTGCCGATGAGCCACGGGGTGGACTTCCACCCCGGCATGGCCAAGTCGGTGGCGAAAGCCTCCGGCATGATGGGGCTGACCGCCGAGATGCTCGGCAAGCTGCACGGCATCAGCCGTCAGCAGCAGGACGAGTTTGCTGCCCGCTCCCACCGCCGCGCTCACGCCGCCACCGTGGAAGGGCGTTTCGCCAAGGAGATCGTCGGGCTGGAAGGCCATGACGCCAGCGGCGCCCGCTTCTTCTACGACTACGACGAAGTGATCCGCCCGGAGACCACGGTGGAAACCCTGAGCCAGCTGCGCCCGGTATTCGACCCGGTCAACGGCACCGTCACCGCCGGCACCTCCTCGGCCCTGTCCGATGGTGCCGCCGCCATGCTGGTGATGAGTGCGGACCGCGCCAAGGCGCTCGGCCTCACCCCGCGTGCCAAGGTGCGCGCCATGGCCGTCGCCGGCTGCGATGCCGCCATCATGGGTTACGGCCCGGTACCGGCCACCCAGAAGGCGCTCAAGCGGGCCGGCCTGACCATCGGTGACATCGACCTGTTCGAGCTGAATGAGGCGTTTGCCGCCCAGTCCCTGCCTTGCGTGAAGGATCTGGGTCTGCAAGACGTGGTGGACGAGAAGGTAAACCTGAACGGCGGCGCCATCGCCCTGGGTCACCCGCTCGGCTGCTCCGGTGCCCGCATCTCCACCACCCTGCTCAACCTGATGGAAGAGAAGGACGCCACCCTGGGGGTTGCCACCATGTGCATCGGCCTGGGTCAGGGCATCGCCACCGTGTTCGAACGAGTGTAAGTAGCGCCCTGGCCGGTTCGCCGGTCGGGGCTGGATTGACAGAGAGGAGCCCGCTCCTGCTTCCCGGCGAAGCGGGCTCCTGTCAGCGGTTTTAGGGTCGGTCTGCCCGGCCCGTTATCGAGTCTGTGGAGTGCGCCACACGGGGTGCACTTCTGCCGTCGGAATCTGCGTATTGGCCGGCCCGTTTGGGTCGGCCTTTTTTATTTGCACGGCAGGATATGGGAGGATATTGCCCATAACCTCACATTAGATGGGGGGCTTGCTTGCTTTTTGCGCCCCTGACAGGTTCAATCTGCACAAAAAAATGGGTGGATGCACATACATATGTCAACGAGCAAACAACTGCTGATCGTCGACGACGACCAAGAGATCCGCGAGCTGCTCAACGAATACCTGACCAGGGCCGGCTTCGAGGTATTGACCGCAGCGGAGGGCAACGAGATGCGCAAGCAGCTCGCCCAGCACAACCCGGACCTCATCATTCTCGATATCATGATGCCGGGCGACGACGGCTTTACCCTCTGCCAGCAGATCCGTCGCGACTCCCAGGTGCCCATCATCATGCTGACCGCCGCCTCCGACGAAGCGGACCGGGTGATCGGCCTCGAGCTCGGTGCCGATGACTACATCGCCAAGCCGTTCAGCCCGCGCGAGCTGCAGGCCCGCATCAAGGCGCTGCTGCGCCGCGCCGAATTCCGCCAGCCGGAAAAAGAGAAAGAACCGAGCCGCCGGCTGCGCTTCGCCGAGTGGACTCTGGATACCCTGAGCCACCAGCTGACCCACGAGGACGGCAGCCTGCTGGACCTCTCCGGCAGCGATGCCCTGCTGCTCGGCATGTTCCTGCAGCAGCCCGGCGTGGTGCTGGACCGGGATACCATCTCGGACGCCACCCGCGGTCGCGAGAGCCTGCCGATGGAGCGTGGCATCGACGTGCAGATCAGCCGCTTGCGCCAGAAGCTGGGTGACAACGGCAAGAGCCCGCGCATCATCAAGACCATTCGCGGCAGCGGCTACATGCTGATCGCCGAGGTGCACGAGATCCCATGAGAGCCAGCAAGGTAGCGACGGCATGCTGATCGACACAAGGCGAGAGATCCCATGAGTACCAGGTGGTTCTGGCGGGCGCTGGTGCCCCGTTCCCTGCTGTCGCGGATGCTGCTGCTGTTGCTGCTGGCGATCCTGCTCTCCCAGACCATCCTCACCGGCATCTGGATGCAGCAGATCCAGAAGCGGGAGCTGGAAGGCATGCTCAGCACCACCCGCAACCTGGCGCTGTCGGCCGCCTCCACCGTCAACTTCTTCAAATCCCTGCCGCTGCAGTACCGCCACATCGCCCTCGACCAGCTGCGCAACATGGGCGGCAGCCGCTTCTTCGTGTCGCTGAACGAGGAGGAGATCCACATCAGCGCCATCCCCGACAGCGAGCGCAAGACGCTGGTGCTCAAAGAGGTGCAGGGGGTGCTGACCCGCAAGCTCTCCGACGCCATGGCGATCAAAGTGGATTTCTCGCGGCCCGAAGAGCTGCACGTCTTCAACAACGACACCCTGCTGGCGGATCTGCCCTCCTCCTGGGCCCGCTACACCCTGTCGCTGGAGCCGATCAACCCGCCGGTGCTGGTGACCCAGATCGAGATAGAACCGGGCGAGTGGCTCTATCTGGCGGCCCTGCTGCCCGCCCCCTACATGACGCTCGACGACACCGTCATGCCGAGCAACCAGGTGCGCTTCATCGCCCTGATGACGGTGTTCCTCTGCTTCTTCACCTTCCTGCTGGTGCGCTGGCAGACCCGGCCGCTGCGCCGACTGGCCAAGGCGGCGGTCAACCTCGGCAAGGACATCGACCAACCCTCGCTGAAAGAGGAGGGGGCCTCCGAGATCGTGGCGGCCACCCGCGCCTTCAACATCATGCAGCACCGCATCCGCCGCTATATCGACGATAGAGAGCGGCTGTTCAGCTCGATTTCCCACGACCTCAAGACCCCCATCACCCGGCTGCGGCTGCGGGTCGAGCTGCTCGATGACGAGCAGCAGATCGCCAAGTTCAACAAGGACCTGGACGAGCTGGAGCTGATGGTGAAGGGAGCGCTGCAGACGGTGAAAGACACCGACATCCACGAGAACATCGAGCAGCTCGACATCGACGCCATGCTGGAGCAGATGGCGGAGGCCATGAACCTGCACGACGAGCGGCTGACCATCGAAGGCCACTGCAAGCAGCCCTACCGTGGCAAGCCGCTGGCCCTCAAGCGCTGCATCGGCAACCTGGTGGACAACGGCATCAAGTACGGCCAACGGGTGCGCATCATCATCATGGACGATGAGGAGATGCTGATCCTGTTCATCATGGACGAGGGCCCCGGCCTGCCGGAGGATCAGTTCGAACGCATCTTCGAGCCCTACTACCGGCTCAGTACGGATCTGGCCGGCACCGGTCTGGGTCTGGGCATTGCCCGCAACATAGCCCACGCCCACGGCGGCGATCTGGTGCTGGAAAATCGTCCGCAGGGCGGCCTGCAGGCCACCCTCTCCCTACCAAGGCAGTAACCTTATGAAGTGGTTGTCTTTTTCTGTCATCGCCCTGCTCTCCCTGCCTGTAAGCGCCTCCCAGGTGGAGGTGCTGCACTGGTGGACCTCCGGCGGCGAGGCCAGGGCGGTGGAAGTGCTCAAGTCCGAGTGGACCGAGCAGGGCAATCAGTGGAACGACTTCGCGGTGCAGGGCGGCGGCGGCAAGAGCGCCATGACGGTGCTGAAAAGTCGGGCACTGGCGGCCAATCCGCCGGAGGCGGCCCACCTCAAGGGGTTCGAGTTGCGGGAGTGGGCCGGGCTCGGCTTCCTGCGCGACCTCACCCCCATGGCCGAACACCTCGGCTGGTATCCCCAGCTGCCGCCCATGGTGCGGGAGACCCTCAGCCAGAACGGTGCCCTGATGGCGGTGCCGACCGGCATCCACCGGGTCAACTGGCTGTGGCTCAACCGCAAGATCTTCGAGCGCAACAAGCTGACTCCGCCCACCAGCTGGGCCCAGTTCGTCACCGTGGCCGATCGGCTCAAGCAGCAAGGGATCACCCCGCTCGCCATCGGCAACGAGCCCTGGCAGCTGGCAGTGCTGTTCGAAACGGTGGCACTCGGTGAAGGGGGCAAGGCGTTCTACCGCAAAGCCTTCGTGGAACAGGACAGCGCCACCCTGACCGGCCCCGACATGGTGCGGGTGCTGACCCGCTTTCAGCAACTGCGCGGCTATGTGCCGGAGAAATACGCCGGCCTGAAGTGGCACCAGGCCACCAACCTGCTGGAGAGCGGCGGCGCCGCCATGCAGATCATGGGAGACTGGGTGAAGGGCGAACTGAGCGCCGGCAACTACCGGCCCGGTGAGGATATCGAGTGCCTGCCAAGCCCCGGCAGTGCCAACCTGTTCAGCTACAACCTCGACTCCATCGCCATGTTCAAGCAGCGGGATCCCGCCCAGTTGCAGGCCCAGGGCGAGCTGGCCCAGCTGCTGATGACGCCGCGCTTCCAGCAGGAGTTCAACCGGGTGAAAGGTTCGATACCGGCGCTGACCAAGCCGGACATGAGCAAGTTCGACCGCTGTGCCATCCGCTCCTATCAAGATTTTCTGCTGGCGGAGCGGGAGGGCAACCTGCTGCCCAGCATGGCGGAGGGGATGGCGATGCCGACCAACATGCGCCAGGCGATCATGGATGTGCTGAGCAACTTCTTCAACGACCCCAGAGCCAACCCGCAGCAGACTGCGCTGCATCTGGAGCGGGCCATGCGCTCGACCCGCTGACGCTTTTTGCCGCGGCCAGAAACGACAAAGGCGGATGAGATATCCGCCTTTGTCGTTATGAAAGTATTGGGGTCAGGATTGATCGTTTTCGTCCTCATCCTCGTCGTAGTAATCGCTGAGCTCGATCCAGAGCCCCAGTCCGATCATCACCATGGAACCGAACCAGGTGCCGGTATTACCGATCGGGCTGCCCATCACTATCATGGCGAAAGACAAGAACCCCATGCCTGCGTAGGCTTGTAATCTGCCGTAGGAGACCTGCATATTCACACCTCCTTGTTGAATATGGTTCAATTTTTATATTACTCATACGGCGGTGAGTGGGTAGGCCCAGATAACACTTTGGTTACATATGCTGCCAGTTGCCTGAGTGGTTTGATTATTTTTTCGCCGTGAGTATCATTGGCAGCTGATTTGGTTGAAGGTTGATTATTGATGAGTGCTTTATTCTGCGACGCGACTCACGAGTTGGACGCAATCGGGCTTCGTTGCCCCGAGCCAGTGATGATGGTTCGTAAAAAAGTGCGGTTGATGGCTGACGGGGAGACCCTGCTGGTCAGTGCCGACGACCCCTCAACCACCCGCGACATCCCCAGTTTCTGCCGCTTCATGGATCACACTCTGGTCGCCAGCGAGACAGAGCAGGCCCCTTACCGCTATCTGATCCGCAAAGGTCAGTAAGCCCCAACACCGGAGCAATCCATGCCAGCCATTACCCGAATCGGCACCACCCAGCGTTGGTCTGACGTGGTCATTCACAACGGCACCCTCTACGTGGTGGAAGTGCCAGCCACCGATACCGCCGATATTCACCAGCAGACCCGTGAAGTGCTGGAAAGCCTGCAGCGCCTGCTGGAAGCCAACGGCTCCGGCGTCGACAAGATCCTGATGGCCAACATCTATCTCAAGGACATTGCGGACATCGCGGCCTTCAACGAGCAGTGGGATGCCTGGATCCCGGCTGGCACCGCGCCGGTCCGCGCCTGCGTGCAGGCCCGCCTGGCCCACGAAGGCTACAAGGTCGAAGTGCAGCTCACCGCAGCTGTCTAAGCAAAACGGGATGCCTGGCTCCCCTGATGCCGACACAGCCCCGGTCAGAGCCTGCGTACAAGCCCGCCTGGCCCACGAAGGCTACAAGGTGGAAGTGCAGCTGACCGCGGCAGTCTAAGAGGCGGTTACCCCCTCATCCCCACCCCTTCTCCCACAAGGGGAGAAGGGAGCAAAGAACAAGGTGCCATTGCCCGCAACGCCGGATAGCAAAAGGCCCCGCCATCGCTGGCGGGGCCTTTTTCATGGCTGCGAACCGGACTGCTTAGGCGGTCGGGGTCAGGGTGATGGTCACCCGACGGTTCTGGGCCTTGCCTTCGGCGGTGCTGTTGGTGGCTACCGGCTGATCCGGGCCCACGCCGCTGGTGGAGATACGGCTGCCGGTCACACCCTGGCCGATCAACTGGGCGGCGACGGCATCGGCGCGCTGGGCGGAGAGCTTCATGTTCAGCTCGCGGGAGCCGGTGCTGTCGGTGTGACCGACCACGTTCAGGCGGGTCTTGTCGAACTCACCGACCACCATGGCCACGCCGGACAGGGTGTTGGCACCGGCCGCTTTCAGCTGGGCGCTGGAGCTGTCGAAGGTGACGTTGTTCGGCATGTTGAGGATCAGCTGGTCACCGTTGCGGGTCACGCTGACACCGGTGCCCTGCAGCTTCTCGCGCAGCTTGGCTTCCTGCACGTCCATGTAGTAGCCGATACCGCCACCCAGGGCGGCGCCGGCGGCCACGCCGGTCAGGATCCCTTTCTTGCGGTCACCCTTGCTGGAAGAGAGCGCGCCCACGGCAGCGCCAGTGGCCGCGCCAGCCAGCGCGCCCCAGGCGCCCTTGGAGGTCTGGGATTCCCCAGTGTAGGGGTTGGTGGTACAGCCGGTCAGGGCTACGAGCAGGGCAACGGCGGGAACAAGTGTCTTGAAATGCATGAAAAACCTCTAAAAAAACCGACTCAAATCCAAAGAGGGCGCATTCTACCCCAGAGCTGTGCCAAGGTGTGACGCTGTCGATGCAGATCCCCCATCTGCCACGCATGGCTGCCGCTCGGGCAGAGGAATGCACCCCGAACCTCGCTGACGTTTCACGGTCAGCGCGAACAACACATAGGCCCACGCCCCCCAGATGCGGGTTGCCGACCCGGTGACATTACCGCCAGAGTGGGGCTCCCCCACAACGGAGCCAGCCCATGTCTTCACTCGCCCATTCCGCCCTGCTCATCATCGACATGCAGGTCGGCCTGCTGCATGGCCCGGAGGCGCCCCATGCCGGCCCACAGCTACTGGCCAACATCAACCGGCTTGCCGATGCCGCCCATAGTGCCGGCATCCCCGTACTGGCGGTACGCCACACGGGCCCGACCGGCAGTCCCATCGCTGCGGGCAGCCCCCTCTGGCAACTGGTGCCCGAGCTGGCCGTGACCGCTGCCGACCTTGTGTTCGACAAACAGCGACCAAGTGCCTTTCACGGCACAGCCCTCGATAGTTGGCTGAAGCAGCGCGGGGTACAAACCCTGCTCGTCACCGGCATGAAGACCCAGTACTGCATAGATACCACCTGCCGGGCGGCAGCGGATCTCGGTTATTCCGTGGTACTGGTCAGCGATGCCCACACCTGCATGGATACCCAGACACTTGCCGCAACCCAGATCATCGCTCACCACAACACCACCCTGGCCGGCCCCTTCGTCCAGCTGATGAGCAGCGACGAGGTGTGCGAGGCGCTGACTCACCCCCTTCAGCCCGGATAATTCTGGGCTCAAGATGCAAGAGGGAGGCATCAGCCTCCCTTCTCTTTTGCCTTGCGCCCAGTTTATTGGCGCGCAGGGGCCTGCTGGCACTCGGCGTGACAGGGGCAGGTCACCAGATGATCGTTCACCATCCCCACCGCCTGCATGAAGGCGTAGCAGATGGTGCTGCCGACGAAGGTGAAGCCGCGTTTCTTGAGCGCCTTGGACATGGCATCCGACTCCGCTGAGGTCGCCGGAATGTCGCCGTTGCCCTGCCGCTGGTTGACGATGGGGGCGCCGCCCACGAAGCCCCACAGATAATCGACAAAGTCGACGCCTTCGGCCTCCAGCGCCAGATAGGCGCGGGCGTTTTTGATGATCGACTGCACCTTGAGCCGGTTGCGGATGATGCCGGTATCCTGCATCAGCCGTTCCACATCCTGCTCGTCGAACTGCACGATGCGCACCGGATCAAAATCCGCATAGGCGCGATGGTAGCTCTCGGTGCGCTTCAAGATGGTGATCCACGACAGCCCCGCCTGCTGGCCGTCGAGGCAGAGCTTGGCAAACAGCTCGCGGGCGTCATACACCGGCCTTCCCCACTGTTTGTCATGGTATTCAATGTATTCCGGGTCCTTGGTCACCCATGCGCAACGCAACTCCATTCCCTCTCTCCTGTCATTTCATCCAATCCCCGGGGTCGATGGCAACCCGGGCGCGGGAGTGCCGACAACCCCTCCCGCCCAGGCCCGGCGCAGCGCCATCACATTAATCCGCTGTAATTTCGCCTATTATCCGACCATGCCAGACGGTATACTCCTTCGGTTCACATTCAGCAAATCTTGCTCTGATTTCATTTCGCGCGAAAAAAATTATGCAAAAATTCGATGTCAAAACCTTTCAGGGCCTGATCCTGCAGCTGCAGGACTATTGGTCCCGCCAGGGCTGTACCATCATTCAGCCGCTGGATATGGAAGTGGGTGCCGGTACTTCTCACCCCATGACCTGCCTGCGCGCCCTGGGCCCCGAGCCCATCGCCTGCGCCTACGTGCAACCGTCCCGCCGTCCGACTGACGGCCGCTACGGTGAAAACCCGAACCGCCTGCAGCACTACTACCAGTTCCAGGTGATCATCAAGCCTTCCCCCGACAACATTCAGGAACTCTATCTGGGCTCCCTGAAAGAGCTGGGCATGGATCCCGAGATCCACGACATCCGCTTCGTGGAAGACAACTGGGAAAACCCGACCTTAGGGGCCTGGGGTCTGGGTTGGGAAGTGTGGCTGAACGGCATGGAAGTGACCCAGTTCACCTACTTCCAGCAGGTTGGCGGCCTCGAGTGCAAGCCGGTCACCGGCGAGATCACCTACGGTCTCGAGCGTCTGGCCATGTACATTCAGGGCGTCGACAGCGTCTACGATCTGGTCTGGTCTGACGGCCCGCTGGGCAAGACCACCTACGGCGACGTGTTCCACCAGAACGAAGTGGAGCAATCCACCTACAACTTCGAACACGCCGATGTGGAGTTCCTGTTCCACTGCTTCGAGCAGTACGAGAAGGAAGCCCAGAATCTGCTGGCACTGGAAAAACCGCTGCCGCTGCCTGCCTACGAGCGCATCCTCAAAGCCGCTCACTCCTTCAACCTGCTGGATGCCCGCAAGGCCATCTCGGTCACCGAGCGTCAGCGCTACATCCTGCGCATTCGCACCCTGACCAAGGCCGTGGCCGAGGCATACTACGCCTCCCGCGAAGCGCTGGGCTTCCCGATGTGCCAACGCGGCAGCAACGAGAACAAGCAAGGTTAAGGAACGGACATGGCACAACATACATTTCTGGTAGAGATCGGTACTGCTGAGCTGCCGCCCAAAGCCCTGCGCTCCCTGGCCGAAGCCTTTGCCGACAACTTCAAAGCCGAACTGACCAAGGCCGATCTGGCCTTCGGCGACGTCGAGTGGTTTGCCTCACCGCGCCGCCTGGCGCTGAAGGTGCACGAGCTGGCCGGCGAACAGCCGAGCAAGAGCGTCGAGAAACGCGGCCCGGCCGTGGCGCAGGCGTTCGATGCCGACGGCAAGCCGACCAAGGCTGCCGAAGGCTGGGCCCGTGGCAACGGCATCACCGTTGAGCAGGCCGAGCGTCTGGTCACCGACAAGGGCGAGTGGCTGGTTCACACCGCCAAGGTCGAAGGCCGTCCGGCCAAAGATCTGCTGGGCGAACTGGTTGCCTCTGCACTGGCCAAACTGCCGATCCCAAAGATGATGCGCTGGGGCGACAAGACCATCCAGTTCGTGCGTCCGGTCTTCACCGTGACCCTGCTGCTGGATGGCGAGCTGGTGCCCGCCCACATTCTGGGTATCGACTCTGCCCGCACCCTGCGCGGTCACCGCTTTATGGGCGAGAGCGAGTTCACTATCGACAACGCCAGCCAGTACCCGCAGATCCTGCAGGAGCGCGGCATGGTGATTGCCGACTTCATGGCGCGCAAGGCCAAGATCAAGGCTGACGCCGAAGCGGCCGCTGCCGCCTTCGGTGGCGTGGCCGATCTGGACGACGCCCTGCTGGAAGAAGTCACCGCCCTGGTCGAGTGGCCGGTGGTGCTGACCGCCAACTTCGAAGAGAAGTTCCTGGCCGTGCCGGCTGAAGCGCTGGTTCACACCATGAAGGGTGACCAGAAGTACTTCCCGGTCTACGACAAGAACGGCAAGCTGCTGCCGAAGTTCATCTTCGTCACCAACATCGAGTCGAAAGACCCGAGCCAGATCATCAGCGGCAACGAGAAGGTGGTTCGCCCCCGTCTCTCTGACGCCGAGTTCTTCTTCAAGACCGACCTCAAGCAGACTCTGGCCTCCCGCCTGCCGCGCCTTGAAACCGTGCTGTTCCAGCAACAGCTGGGCACCGTCAAGGCCAAGGTCGAGCGCATCGAGACCGTCGCCGGCTTTATCGCCGAGCGTATCGGTGCCGACGTGGCTCAGGCCAAGCGTGCCGGTCTGCTCTCCAAGTGTGATCTGATGACCAACATGGTCGGCGAGTTCACCGACACCCAGGGTGTCATGGGGATGCACTACGCCCGTCACGATGGCGAAGACGAAGCGGTTGCCGTGGCCCTCAACGAGCAGTACATGCCGCGCTTTGCCGGTGATGCCCTGCCGTCCGGTCTGGTTGCCTGCGCCGTCGCGCTGGCCGACAAGTTCGACACCCTGGCCGGTATCTTCGGCATCGGCATGCTGCCGAAGGGTGACAAGGACCCGTTCGCCCTGCGTCGCGCCGCCATCGGTGCCCTGCGCATCATGACCGAGAAGCAGCTGGACTTGGATCTGGTTGAACTGGTGGAAGAAGCGGTACGCGTCTACGGCGACAAGCTGACCAACAAAACCGTCGTCACCGACGTGGTCGACTTTATGCTGGGTCGCTTCCGCGCCGCCTATCAGGACGAAGGCATCGGTGCCGACGTGGTGCTGGCCGTACTGGCCCGCCGCCCGACCCGTCCGCTCGACTTCGATCGTCGCGTCAAGGCCGTCAGCCACTTCCGCACGCTGGATGCCGCCCTGGCACTGGCTGCCGCCAACAAGCGCGTGAGCAACATTCTGGCCAAGGTCGAAGGCGAATTGCCGACTGCCGTCAAACCGGAACTGCTGGTCGATGCCGCCGAGAAGGCGCTGGCCACCCAGGTTGCAGCACTGCAAGCCGAACTGGCCCCTCTGTTCGCTGCCGGTGACTATCAGGCTGCCCTCACCCGTCTGGCCGCCCTGCGTGAACCGGTCGACACCTTCTTCAACGAGGTGATGGTGATGGCAGACGACGAGGCCCTCAAGGCCAACCGTCTGGCACTGCTGAACAACCTGCGCAACCTGTTCCTGCAAGTCGCGGATATCTCCCTGCTGCAGTGATCTTGGTTGGGTTTGTGATATTAAAGACGGCGCCGAAAGGCGCCGTTCTTGTTTTGAAATATTCAAGTATTGACTAGCTATATTGTCCCCAATTTCTTGGTACAAACCAATTTGGTGGCCATGTCACAAATTCGCTTGGACAAAAATTCTGGTTTAAAAATTCCATTTTTGAGACTTGATCTGGCAAAAGTGAGAGCACATGGTTCTTCTCATCACTTTCATAATCCCAAAGATGATAACGGTTGTCTTTATTGTGAGCTCGGCGACTAGGGCCGAAATCCATAGGAGCACATAAACGCACTAAGGGCCTACCATCCTCTTTAGAAAAGAAAGTTAGCCTTATTTTTGTTTTGGCATGAATTGCATCAATAAATTGAGCTTCTTGCATAACCCCTCCTTTAAATGACAGGAAACTCAATATAACCATCAACCTATAGTTTTTTCGTGTTGCAACTCACAAGTATCCATAAAGGGAGGATTATTACTCCATGAAGGCTGGGGTATTGAAAATCCGTAGGTTCGATTAGCCGTCAGGCGTAATCGGACGTTCGCGTAAATCAACTCTCCCGCCATAACGGCCAGCCGAATTTCCCCTCCGGCTGGCCGCCCCCGCTTCATGACAACAACCGCAACAAAAGCCTCTCGTTCGTCCGATTACGCTGCGCTAATCGAACCTACAACGGCTTTGCCAACGCAGCGACAATCTTTTCCACGCTCTGGGTGACCGACAGGATGGCGCTATCCAGTACCAGACGCTCACTGTCCCAGGGTTGATAGTCGCGATCGATCACCGCCTGCCAATCCGGCAATGCCAGCCCCTCGATATCCACCGTCCGGTTTTCGACCCGCTTGCGGTGCAGCTTCGGATTGGAGCAGATCACCTCAACATCGAGACAGGGCACCCCGACCGAGCGGGCGATCTCGTGGTAGGCATCCCGGGTGAGCTGGATGGGGTTAACGGAATCCGTGATGACGATCGAGCCAAGTGCCAGGTTCTCTCTGGCCAGCCCATAGGCGACGAAATAACCGGCCGGCCCCATCTCGTTATCCGCCTGCTCAGCGGCACGAATGGCCTGCTCTATGGTATCGATCCGCAGGTAGACGGCGCCCAGCCGCTGGGCCAAGGCCCGTGCTATGGTGCTTTTTCCGCTGCCCGGCAAACCACTGAAGATGATAAGCATGTTCCATTCCCGTGATAAAAGAAGAATCTGGGCCATAGGGTATCGGATTGCCATCGTGCCCGCAGCGTCTTGTTCAAGGCTCCACGGGATATGCCCGCCAGCGGGTTCTCTTGCTCGGCAGCCATCATCGAATACGCGCGAATATAAGCCTGCCGCTCTACCGATCATCCAAATTCATATGCAGGCTGGCTGATGGATAGCAATAACCAAAAAAGATATTTTTACGCCCCATTTCTTCTTGTTGTGACTCATCAATTAAGCTGTAGCTTTTACCAAGTCATACCTAAAAATAAATAATGCAGCATTAGAAATGCTTTGTTTTATATATCCAACCATCTTTCATATCACCGCGACAATGAAAAATAGTGACGCCCGCATTAAAAAATAAACCATTGAAAATCAAATCCTTATCATTTCGTAAAAATAGAATACCCAGACAATGCACTTGCAAAACAATATATAAAATCAATATCAGATTTATCATAATTAAATAGACATGGCCTTTTCCACCTCTCCATTTTAATTTCCGCCATTCACCTAAAACACACAAATGGAGATGTGTAGAATGATTATGAAAAAGAAGTTTATTGTGTTGGCCCTTAACCATCCCCTCATATGAGCGAGGCGTGGCGCGGCTTCTGAGGTATGATCGCCATCCTTGACCAGCTAATAC
>NZ_JAPCIV010000056.1:0-21395 GCF_027707585.1 Aeromonas sp. QDB39
ACAGTTTTGGGAAAAACGAGGATAACGCTTTTCAGTATCTCGACAGGGATAACTTACTTTACCATCGGTTATCCCTTTTAGCCGCACAAATTTTAGCCATGGCTTTTCAGGAAGTCAGGGCTATCAGAATGGCCTTAGAAAGCCTAGTCAAAGAGCTGTCACGAGAACACCGTTAGCTTAGCGTACGATTTTTTCCGAATTCTGCGGTTCCCCCTTCAAGATCCACGTAAAAGTTCAACCGGAGTGTGGGTTTTCCTGCTCCGACGACACTCGTTACACGAACAGATTGTTGTCGCGCACCAGCTCGCGGGGCAGGGCATTCTTGACCCGGCTGCCCACCCATTTCCCCATGCCCAGGGTATGACCCTGATAACGAACGATCACCTCGCCAGTGCCGGCGGCTTGCTCCGGCCACACATCCCGCCCCATCATGAACTCCCGCGCATCAGCAATGCCGAGCTCGACGAATCCCTTGCTCGCGCCGTCGCCATAGGCCAGCGCCCACTCATGGGTCAGCCGATAACCTTTCTTGAAGGTCTCCGCCAGTTTCAGCCCGATGCGATCGAAGCGCAATTTGCCCTGCACCTGTTCGAACAGCTGGGGGAAGAGCCAGATCTCCTCGCTGCGGCCAAACAGATTGCCCTGCGGCACGACCCCGAAGGCGGCTTCAATCTCGCGCAGCATGGGCTCGGACTCTTTGGCCGGCAGCGGCGAGAAGGGGAATTTGCCGAGCTTGCCCGGTTTGAACATGGTGTTGGGTACGGAGTGGTGCTTGCGCAATCTTGCAACGAAAAAGCCTTCACTGTCGAAGATTTGGGGCCAAACGTGCAGGTATCCTTCCGGCGTGCAGGCCTGCTCTGCAGCGGGGAAGAGATCGGCCAGCGAGTCAAAGCTGAACGCATCGCCGAACTTGTCCAGCAGTGACTGACAGACTGCCTGGTTCTCCTGCAGGCTCAAGGTACAGGTGGAGTAGACCAGCACGCCGCCCGGTTTGAGGGCATGAAAGGCACTCTCCAGCAATCCCTGCTGTACCGCGGCAATCTCGTCGATGCTCTCGATGCTCCAGTTGCGCAAGGCGTCTTCATCCTTGCGTACCGTGCCCTCGCCGGAGCAGGGGGCGTCGAGCAGGATGGCATCGAAGGTTTCTGGCAACCACTGGCCGAAGACCTTGGCATCGAAGTGGGTCATGCCCACGTTGGTCACGCCGCAGCGCTGCAGATTGGCACTGAGCACCTTGAGCCGGCTGCTGGAGTACTCGTTGGCAACCAGCATGCCCTGGTTGTTCATCAAGGCCGCGATCTGGGTGGTCTTGGAGCCGGGGGCCGCCGCCGCGTCCAGCAACATGCCGTCGCGCCGGGTCTGCTCGCAGGCAAACAGGGCGGTGACCGGCAGCATGGAGCTCGCCTCCTGAATATAGAAGAGACCGCTCAAATGCTCGGCGGTGTTGCCAAGGGGCACGCTCTCGTCTTCGCGACTGAGCCAGAAGCCGGTGTCGCACCAGGGCACGGGATCGAGCTGCCAACCGAGCGGTTGCATCTGCACCACAAACTCCGCCACCGAGATCTTCAGGGTATTGACCCGAATGCTGCGCCGCAGCGGTCGTCGACAACTGGCCACGAACTCATCCATGGAGAGGTGCGCCGGCATGATGGCCGCGATATGGCGCAAGAAGTGATCGGGAAGATAGGTGTTGTCGTGCACGGTGCAGTCTCGTTGACCGAAAAAGAGGGGCGACATCTTATCACAAGGGTAGGAATATTCTGAAAACACGGCGGGTAAAAACAAGCCCGGCACAGTGCCGGGCTTGGGTGAACGTAGGTGAGGGGAGCGATCAGGGCTGGATGCGGGGGCTCCACTCCTGCCACTCTTTCTCGGCCTTGGGATGCAGCGGGTAGCTGTGACCGGCCTTGACGGTCGGCCCCATCTCTTTCTCCGGCGTATTGAAGGCGATGCCGCCGGCGAGCAGGCTCTGCACCGTCTCTACCTCGATGGTGCCACCGGTCAGGCCGATATCTGCCTTGACCCCGGAGACATTCCAGAAGCGGGAGTTGGCCCGCACCAGATGGGCGTACTCCTGCTCCACGTTGACGTCGATCAGCACCTCGCTGCCATCGCGGGCCAGCGCTACCTTGGTCACGCTGCCCACCACCATCTTGCGAAACAGTAATGGGCTGCCGACGCTCAAGCCGTTGACCGACGCGCTCTTGAGGGTAAGCGCCAGGCCGGCCGGGCCGCTTTGGCTGAGGGGAAAGCGCTCCTTGCCTGCGCCCTGACCGGGCTGCGCCTCCACAAAGGCGCCCTTGATCAGGGTATCGAGGTGGGCCACGCCGCCCAGCCCCAGCTTGGCCTGCACCAGGGTGAAGCGGGCACCAGACTGCAGGAAGCGCGCGGCATACTGGCCATCCAGCTCGGCCTTGAAGATCACCTGACCCAGGGTTGGCTCCAGCTCAATCTGTTCAATCTTGCCGATGTCGACCCCGCGGTAGCGGATAGGGCTGCCGACCCCGAGTCCCGGGTTGCTGTCAGCCACCAGGGAGAGGGTCCGTACCTTGGCCTTGGCCTGCTCCTTGCTGTCGAACAGCTGGTGACTGCTGCGGCCCGTGCCGAGCCGATCGAATTCGATGGCGCCGCGCAGCAGGGTGGCGAGATTCCCCACCTTGACCTGCACGCCATCCACCCGCACCCGGGTATCCAGCGCCGGTTTTTTCCAGAATTGCGGCTGCTGCTCCAGCAAGGGGGCATAGACACCGGCGATCTCGAGTTCGATCTCCACCCCCTCCTTGGCGGCGCGCAGCGCGTTGACCTTGCCGGCCTCTAGCCCCAAATAGAGCACGGGGGAGCCGATGCCGATGCCGTCAGCCTGCTCCGCCTTCAAGATCCAGCGACGGGGCTTGGTATCCCGGGTACCGAGCAGGGCCAGTTCCTGGCTGGGATAGAGCCGGTTGAGCCGCTCGCCGGTGGGGGCCTGCACCAGCTTGATGCCGCCACCGATCCAGGCGCTGGCCGGGCTGGTTTCCACCTTGATGCCGCTCAGATCGGCATCGATCTGCAGCGGCGCTGCCCGATAGAAACGGGCACGGTTCAGTAGATGCTGATACTGGCTCTGCACGACCAGGGTCACGCTGGCATTGCCGCCACCATCCAGGGTAAGCTGGCTGATCTGACCCACCTGCAAGCCCTTGTACCAGAGCGGCGCTCCTTCGTTGAGGCCGGCCAGATCGTCGGCCTGCAGCACCAGTTTGATGCCACCCGGTTGCTCTTTACTGCTCAGGGTCATGGCCTTGACCCGCTCACCCGCCACATAGTCGAGGCGAATGGCCGGACCCGCCAGCAGGCGATCCGCATGCTTGATACCACCGGCGTCAAGGGAGACGCTCTCCCATACCAGACGACTGTTGCCGGTGATCCGAAACGCCTGTTCCGGGTTGATCAGTGCAGTCACCACCCGGCCCTTGTCGGTGAGGCGAATGGGGTCGATGCGACCGATCTCGATGCCTTCGAACAGGATGGGCATCCCCTCTTTGATGGGCAGATCCCCCGCCAAAATGTCGATCCGCTCGCCGCGAGCCGCTTCGGCCAACCCTTTGTAGAGGGTAAAGACCTGGCCTTTCTCCGGCTCCGGAGAGTCCTTGGGAGAGTCGAAGGCGATGCCGCCGCTCAGGATGGAGGTGAGGCTGCCGGCCTCCACATTGACCCCGGCCAGGCTGAAGGAGCCCTTGATGCCGCTGATGTTCCAGAAGCGGGTGTCGGCCTTGATGAGGTGCTCAAAACGCGGCTCGATCACCAGATCCAGGATCACGTTCTGGTTCTCTTCGCCAAGGCGGGTGTTGATGACGCTGCCCACCTCGATACCGCGAAAATAGAGCTTGGCGCCGATGCCGACCGAGCCGAGCGAATCGGCGGTCAGGTGCAGCATCCGCCCCTGGGCCTGATAACCGGGGGGAGGGCCGTCCAGCGCGTCGAACTCCTCCTGCAGCGGGTTGTTGTCACGCCCGGGCTGCAGGTTGATGTAGTTGCCGGAGACCAGGGTATCGAGACCGGAGATCTCGGTGAGCGATGCCTTGGGGCTCACCAGCCAGAAATCCGAGCCTTTGCGGATGAGCGGGCGGGCCCGGCTGTCAATCTTGGCCAGCACGGCTATCTTGCGGCCATCCTCGGCCAGCTCCAGCTCCTGCACCACCCCGATGGCGACCCCCTGATAGCGCACCTGGGTCTTGCCCGGCAGGATACCGTTGCCCTGGGCGAAGTTGATGCGGATCAGCTGGCCACTACTGGCAAACTGCTGGTAGATGAAGCCCCCCGCCAGCAACAGGGCGATAAAGGGCAGCAACCAGACGGGTGACAACCAGCGACGCTTCTCAATGACGGGTTCAGCCCCGATCATACCGACTCCTTAATTGGCTGAGATAAACAGCAGTTCAGATAAAGACAAACAGTTTCAGGCATATGTGATAGCCGACCCTAGCGGGCCGCCTTGTCCCACAGCAGGCGCGTATCCAGCATGCGAGCCGACATCATGGTCAGCACCACCACGCCGGCAAAGGCGGTGGCGCCGGGGCCGGCCCGCACGTTGAGCAGCACCCCGCGATCCACCAGGGCCACCATCAGCGAGATGACGAACAAGTCCAGCATGGACCAGCGGCCGATGAAATCGATGATGCGATACATGATGAGCTGGCGTTTGCGCCGCACCGGCTTGGTTCGCTGCAGCTGCCAGCAGATCCAACCCAGCCCCAGGATCTTGCCCACCGGCACTATGATGCTGGCGGTGAGGACGATGGTGGCGATACCCGACATCTTGCTGCGATAGAGCATCATGATACCGCTGAAGATGGTGTCGGACTGCAACAATCCCTTGTTATAGAAATGGGTAATGGGCAGCAGGTTGGCGGGTAGCAGCATGAAGCTGGCCAGCGCCAGCAGCCCCCAGGACCAGGCCAGGGAGTGGGGAATGCGCACCTGCAGCCGACTGTGACAACGAGGGCAGACGCTGCCCGCCTGATAGCGTACCAACAGGCCGCAGGTGTGGCAGCGGCAGAGCCCCAGTTCACGAGCGCTGGTCTGGGACATGGTCCGGCTCCTCCAGTGGCACTCGCTCCCAGTAGGGGGCCGGGTCAAACAGGATCAGCAGGGTCAGGTTGAGCAGCATCAGGATCCCCAGGCTCAACAGTCCGCCGCCGAGGCGCACGTCGGCGATGTCGATCAGCTTGAACAGGGCGACCAGCAGGCTGACGATGTAGACCTCCAGCATGGCCCAGTGACGAAACACCTCCACCGCCTTCAGGGTCGGCGCCAGTATGTGCCAGCGTTTGGCGAGGCCCGAGGCCAGCGCAAAGATCCCGAGCAGCAAGCCCACCGGCGCCAGCACGGCGCACCAGAACACCAGCCCCGCCACCCAGATCTCGTGCTCGAGCAGCAGCACCATGATGCCCTTGAGCAGGTTGGCGTCCGAGTTGACGCCGGCCAGGCGCAGGTAGATCAGCGGTTCGAAGAAGGCGGACGGGAGCAACAGGAAGCCGGTGATGGTCAGCGCCATCAATTGGGAGGGGCGAAATGCATAGCGCCCGTACAGATGCTGGTGACAGCGGGGGCAGTGGGCGTGGCGCCTCAGCGGCAATAACTTGCGTTCGATCAGCAAGTCGCAAGCCGGGCAGACGATCACGGGATTGAGATCCGACATTACGATTCAACCTGTTGAAGGAATTGGTGAAATTTACCCTAAAAGCCGCGTCCTGTCTTGCCTGGCGGGGGCATGCCACGAAAGTATGATTGACGTTAACGTAAACGTGATATTAGATAGTCTCACCAGACAAGTGAAAGGAGTCATGATGTCCAGCCTTACCCCCTCGGCAGGCCTGCGTTTTCGCACCGCCCTCGCCAACGAACGCCCCCTGCAGATCGTCGGCACCATCAATGCCTACATGGCGCTGATGGCGGAGCGCAGCGGCTTTCAGGCCATTTATCTGTCAGGCGCCGGCGTTGCCAACGCCTCCTATGGCCTGCCGGATCTCGGCATGACCTCCCTCAACGACGTACTGATCGACGCCGAGCGCATCACCGCAGCCACCCGTGTGCCACTACTGGTCGACATCGACACCGGCTGGGGCGGGGCATTCAACATCGCTCGCACCGTGCGCGCCTTCGAGCGGGCCGGGGTGGCCGCCGTGCACATGGAAGATCAGGTGGCCCAGAAGCGCTGTGGTCACCGGCCCAACAAGGCGGTGGTCTCGCAGGAAGAGATGTGTGATCGCATCAAGGCGGCGGTGGATGCCCGCGAGAGTGACGAGTTCATCATCATGGCCCGCACCGATGCGCTGGCGGTGGAGGGGATTGGCCCGGCGCTGGAGCGCGCCGCCGCCTATGTGGCCGCCGGGGCCGACATGATCTTCGCCGAGGCAGTGACCGAACTCGGTCAGTATGACCTGTTCAAGCAGGCGGCCGGGGTGCCCATTCTCGCCAACATGACCGAATTTGGCAAAACCGAGCTGTTCGACAAGGAGGCACTCGCCGCCCACGGCGTCGACATGGTGCTCTATCCCTTGAGTGCCAGCCGGGCGGCCAATCAGGCGGCCCTCAACGTCTATCAGCACCTTCGCCAGGATGGCCATCAGCGGGCCGTCGTCGACACCATGCAGACCCGGGAGTCGCTCTACGATTTCCTCGGTTATCACCACTACGAGCAGACGCTGGACCGTCTGTTTACATCCAGGGACTAGGAGGAAAGGCAATGGGACAGCAAAAACCGTTGGGTGGCGCCGGCCTGCGTGGCCAGAGCGCGGGGGAGACCAGCATCTGCACCGTGGGCAAGAGCGGCACCGGGCTCACCTATCGCGGCTATGACATCCAGGAGCTGGCCGACGGCGCCCAGTTCGAAGAAGTCGCCTACCTGCTGCTCAAGGGCGAGCTGCCGGACGAGCAGCAGCTCGAGGATTACAAGCGGACCCTGCGCAGCCTGCGCACCCTGCCTGCCGCCCTGCTGGAAGTGCTCGAGCGCATTCCCGCCGATGCCCACCCCATGGATGTACTGCGCACCGGCTGCTCCATGCTTGGCGATCTGGAGCCGGAAGATGGCTTCGAGCACGAGCATGAAGTGGCGGATCGGCTGCTGGCCGCCTTCCCGGGCATTCTCCTCTACTGGTACAAGTTCAGCCACGACGGGGTACGCATCGCCCTTGACACCGACGAGGAGTGCATCGGCGGCCACTTCCTGGCGCTGCTGCACCAGAAGGCGCCGAGCGAACTGGAGCGCCGGGTGATGCACGTCTCCCTCATTCTCTACGCCGAGCATGAGTTCAACGCCTCCACCTTCGCGGCGCGGGTCTGCGCTTCGACGCTATCTGACATGTTCTCCTGCGTCACCGCGGCCATCGGCACCCTGCGCGGCCCGCTGCACGGCGGCGCCAACGAGGCGGCCATGGCGATGATCGAACCCTGGCAGGATGAGGCCCAGGCGCGGCGCGAGCTGCTGGCCAAGCTGGCGGCCAAGGAGAAGATCATGGGCTTTGGCCACGCCGTCTATCGCACCTCGGATCCGCGCAACGTCATCATCAAAAACTGGTCGGCCAAGCTGGCCGAGGCAGTGGGCGATAGCAGGCTCTACCGCGTCTCCTGCGAGGCAGAGAAGGTGATGTGGGAGGAGAAAGAACTCTTCCCCAACGCCGACTTCTTCCACGCCAGCGCCTATCACTACATGGGGATCCCGACCAAGCTGTTCACCCCCATCTTCGTCTGTTCGCGGGTCACCGGCTGGTGCGCCCACGTGATGGAGCAGCGCGAACACAACCGGATCATCCGCCCGAGCGCCGATTATGTCGGCCCGGCGCCCCGTCATTTCGTCTCGCTGCAGCAGCGATAAACATGGGCGGCCCTGTCACTCCCTTGCCTCACCCGACCCCGGCAGCACCGGGGTCGATACGCGCAGGCGGGCGGGCAGGGCGCCGTTTCATCACCCTGTTTCATTCACAACAACGATAAGGAAGTCACGATGTCCGCCAACGTCGACGTCAACCACAGACCAGACCCCGATCAGGTGCTGGTCGATATTGCCGATTACGTCTGCAATCACCCCATCACCAGCCAGGCAGCCCTCGATACCGCCCGTTACTGCCTGATGGATACCCTGGGCTGCGGCCTGCTGGCCCTGCGTTTTCCCGAGTGCACCAAGCACCTCGGTCCCATCGTGCCGGGCACCGTCGTGCCCTTCGGCGCCCGGGTACCCGGCACCCAGCTCTGCCTCGACCCCGTCAAGGCGGCCTGGGATATCGGTGCCATCATCCGCTGGCTCGATTACAACGACACCTGGCTGGCCGCCGAGTGGGGTCACCCCTCCGACAACCTGGGTGGCATCCTCGCCACCGCCGACTGGCTCTCCCGTACCCGGGTGGCCGAAGGCAAGGCGCCGCTCACCATGAGCGATGTGCTGACGGCCATGGTGAAGGCCCATGAGATCCAGGGGGTGCTGGCGCTCGAGAACTCCTTCAACCGGGTCGGTCTCGATCACGTGGTGCTGGTGAAGGTTGCCAGTACCGCCGTGGTGACCCACATGCTCGGCGGCAGCCGCGATCAGGTGATCGATGCGGTCTCCCAGGCCTGGGTCGATGGCCAGAGCCTGCGTACCTACCGTCATGCACCCAATGCAGGGTCGCGCAAGAGCTGGGCGGCGGGGGATGCCACCTCTCGGGCGGTGCGCCTCGCCCTTATCACCATGAGCGGCGAGATGGGCTATCCCGGCGCTCTGACTGCCCCCAAGTGGGGCTTCTACGACGTGCTGTTCAAGGGCAACCAGTTCGCCCTGCATCAGGGCTACGCCAGCTATGTGATGGAAAACGTGCTGTTCAAGATCTCCTATCCTGCCGAGTTCCACGCCCAGACCGCGGTGGAGTGCGCCATGAAGCTGCATGAGCAGGTGAAGGGACGCCTCGACGAGATCGACCGCATCGAGCTCACCACCCATGAGTCGGCCATTCGCATCATCAGCAAGGTCGGCGCCCTCAACAACCCGGCCGACCGGGATCACTGCCTGCAGTACATGGTGGCGGCGCCGCTCATCTTCGGTCGCCTGATCGCCGAGGATTACGAGGACGCCGTGGCCGCCGATCCCCGCATCGATGGGCTGCGAGCCAAGATGGTGGTGCAGGAGGACAAACGTTACAGCCGCGAATATCTGGAAGCGGACAAGCGATCCATTGCCAACGCCATCCAGGTCTTCTTCAAGGACGGCACCCACACGCCGAAGGTGGAGGTGGAGTACCCGGTCGGTCATCGTCGCCGCCGCGAAGAGGGGATCCCGCTGCTGGTGGAGAAGTTTCGCCACAACCTGGCCACCCGCTTCCCGGCCAAACGGGCCGAGGCGATCCTGGCCCTCTGCCAGGATGGCAAGCAACTGGCCGCCACCCCGGTGCACGCCTTTATGGACCTGCTGGTGATCTGACCGCTTGTCTATCGGCATACTGTTATAAATGAAAAGCGGGCCACTCGGCCCGCTTTGTCATGTCTGCCCGCATGGCTCCCAGGGTCAATCCAGCACAGTCTCGTCGCCCGCCAGCAGCGCCTGCATGATGGCCGTCTCGCGGCTGGCGATGGTCTCGAGAAACTCGTTGGCTCGTCCCATGTGGTGACAGACCCGGTAACCCCGTTCGACAAAGGTAAACAGCTCGCCCAGTCCCGCCAGATGGGCCGGCCCCGATACCAGCTTCAAGGTTGCCCCGAGCAGCGGCTTTCTGGCCAGCCGATCCAGGGTCATCCCCAGTTCGGTGACCAGTTGCAACTGATGACGGCGGCGCGCTTCCTCACCGACCTCCTGATAGGCGAGGGCATAGGACTTGGCATTCAGCCGCGCCATGCGGCCACTGCGACGCAGCGCCACCACCATCAGGTAGTCGAGCTCCTCGGAGAGGGCATCGAGTTCAATTGCCTGCGCCAGCACCTTGAGACCGGATTCCGGCAACAGTCGCTCGGCGGTCGGCATCACCCGCATCACGTCCGCATCCCGGCGGGCACAATCTCCCGGCCCATAGAGGTCAGTCAGGAAGAACTGCGCGGCCGGCCCGTAGCGCTTGCTCTCCAGCAGATCGCGGTGGGTACGCCCCAGCCGATCGGCCTGCCATTGGCGCAATGCGTCCCTGTCTTGCTGATCCTGCGGATGGGTGCGCATCTGCTCGCGCAGCGCGGCCACCCGGTTGAGCTGGCGATAGAGTCGCGCCAGGGTACTCTCTTCATCCGGTTGCGGGTCATCGAATGGTTGTTGCTGTTGGGTCATTTGCGGCTCTCTTGACCTGTTTCCAATGGCCTGTCACGGATAGACATGACGACAGGCGGCGCCTTGCCGACGCTCGTCACGTGTTGCCGGTCCAGTGTAACGCGGCGGCAGCCCAGGCGGAATCGATGGAGCTTTTACTCAACAGGCTTTGTTAAGTGAGTCCCAAAAATGTTGCAAATGGCTTTCACTTGTTTGATTCATGTGTTTAATATCAATAAATGTTGTCATCGCTCAGAGAGTTAGCATGTTTCTATACGATCCCCTTGCCGGCAGCAGCCTGTCGACCATCCAGGTCAGCCGCCAACACCCGCTGGGCCTCGCCGGCGCCAGACTGGCCGCCGAAGCCATCGCCCAGGACATGAGCGAGGAGTACGAACTCGACTGCGAGTGGGAAGACGAGGAGGAGACCCGCTTGCTGTTTCGTGGCGCCGGGGTCAACGGCTCTTTGTTCCTCACCGACGATACCCTGTCGCTGGAGGTGCGCCTCGGCCTGATGCTGTTGCCGGTGCGCAGCGTGCTGGAGCAGGAGATCCTCGAATACGTCGATCAGCGCCTGCCTTGCCCAACCCGGCGCTGATGAGGCCAATAAATACTGATCCAGCGCAAGAAATAGTCATGAAATAACCGATTCCACTATCGTGACCCGGCCTGATATTTATTATTAAAAGGGCCAAGCACACTTTGTTTGCTTTATTTTAAGAGGCATGAAAATTGCCTCCATTTTTGTCATGAAACATCATCCTGAATTAATCGCCGTGCAGTTTCACCAACATATAAGTGCTATTTGTTCATTCACTCCTGATCAAGCCAATTCATGAAACGGCAGGAGACAAATAACGCGAAACGATAGGGATAATACATGTCTGTGTGTGAACTCATCTCCTGTGTCGATACCGCCTGGCTGCGGATGGACCGGCCCAACAACTTGATGCAGATCGTCGGCGTGCTGATGTTCGACGGTCAGCTGGATGAAGCCATCTTGCGGGAGAGCCTGCTGCACACAGTTCGGGTACAGCCGCGCTTCGGGCAGAAGGCCTGCCTGGAAGGGGGCGAATACTACTGGCGCACCGATCCCGACTTCGACCTCGACCTGCACCTCAAGCGGGTGATCCTGCCAGGCAAGGCCGGCAAAGCCGAGCTGGAGCGGCTGGTGGCCGATTTTGCCTCCACCCCGCTCAACCACCAGCGCCCGCTGTGGGAGATGCACCTGGTGGATACCTCTCTGGGCGGCCAGGCGCTGGTGGTGCGTTTTCACCACGCCATGGGGGACGGCTTCTCTCTGGTGCGGGCCATGCTGACCATGATGGACGAGAGCCCGGTGGCGCCCCCCAGACCCCAACCCGAGCCGGTGGCCAATGACGACGGCGACGAGGAGCACGATCAGCAGGGCAGTCGCCTGCTGCGGGCCGGCCTCAAGCTGACCGGCACCCTCTGGTCCAAGTACGTCGAGGTGCTGACCCATCCCACCAAGGCGATGGACTACCTCAAGACCAGCCGGGACGTGACCGCCGAGCTTTATACCATCGCCACCCTCTCCGATGATGCCAATACCCGGCTCAAGGGGGAGACCGGCAGTACCAAGCGGGTAGCCTGGTCAGAACAAATCCCGCTGCCGGACGTGAAGGCGGTAGGGCGAGTGCTCGGCTGCTCGGTCAACGATCTGCTGATCGCCGCCACCGCCGGTGCGTTTCGCCACTACCTGCTGGAGCAGGGCGACCAGACCGACATCGACATCCGGGCGCTGGTGCCGGTCAACATGCGCGCCCCGGACGACAAGGGGGCGCTGGGCAATCGCTTCGGGCTGGTGGCTCTGGATCTGCCCCTCAACATCGAGCACCCGCTGCAGCGGCTCTATGTGGTGCGGGATCGGATGCAGGCGCTCAAGTCCTCCCTGCAGCCGGCGGTGGTGCTCAACTTGCTGGAAGTGATGGGCATGGCCCCCAAGGCGGTACAGCAGCAGGCCATCGACATCCTCTCGGCCAAGGCCAGCGCGGTCATCACCAACGTACCGGGCCCGCAGCAGACCCTCTATCTGGCCGGCGCCCGCCTGCGTCAGCCGCTGTTCTGGGTGCCCCAGGCCGGCGACATCGCGGTCGGCGTCTCCATTCTCTCCTATGACAACAAGGTGCAGCTCGGCCTCATCACCGACAAGAAGCGGGTGCCGGACCCGGATCTCATCGTCGAGCGCTTCGCCGTGGAGTTTGAGCAGTTACTGCTGCTGGTGTTGATGGAGCCGGACCTGCTCTATGATCCCGACATGCTGGATCAGTTGCTGCACGGCTGACCGTGCCACTCCTGCAAGAGAAGGAGCCGGCAAGAAAGGAAGCCTGCAAGAAAAAAAGTGAAAAAGAAAAGAGGCCAACCCGGGGGTTGGCCTCTTTCATTGCAGCAATGGCTGCCTTACTCGTCCGCCAGCTCCTCACGGGCGGCTTCCACGTCGAGCCGCTCCATGGCATCCAGCGGCTCGCACGCGGCGGCCTCGCCGTAGAGCGCCTCGGCGGCCGCCATCTTGCTCTTGCCGTGCATCATCACCATGGCGTTGGCGTACTCCATGCGGGCGATGGCGGAGTGGGGGATGATGGCCAGCGCCGCCTTGAAGTGACGCTCGGACTCATCCTTCTTGGCGCCGTAGGTGATACCACCGATCATGGCGCCCAGCTTGTCGATGATCTCCGCATGCCAGGCACCGAAGGCGATATGAGCCTCTGCGTGGTCAGGTTCAAGGGTCAGCGCCTGCTCCAGGCTGCTCTTGATCTTGTCACCGATGCCGATGGAGAGCGCCTTGGAGACCGAGATCACCTGGCTGTAACGACCCAGCGCCAGGGCGTGGAAGTACCAGGCGTTGACGTTGCCAGGCTGGCGCTTTTGCAGCTTCTCGGCGTTGCTGGCGGCCAGCTCGAACGCTTCGCGCTTGGCATACTTGTCATCCAGCAGGTAGCTGGCGTGGATCACCAGCGCCTTGTTCGCCACGTTGAGGCCCTCCTCGCCGGCGCCCAGCCCCAGAGTGACGGCGCGGGCGAAATCACCGGCGTGATAAGCGCGCCAGGCTTCCTGCACTTGTTCATCTTCGGGCCAGGGTTCGGCATCCCCCTGGTGTAGCCGCTCCCAATGCTGCGCAAGGCGCTCCCCGGCATAGTCATAGGCCGCATCCGGCCAGGGGAAGGGGGTGAAATCGGACAATTTGGGCTGTGAAGTGGTCATATGATTCTCCCTGTTAAAAACACAATCAAATACACGATGCTGTCAGCTCGCCGTGGTGGCGGGCTGATAATGGGTGGCGATGGCATCCAGATCGGCGCGGGCATCGGCTCGCAGCCGGGGGGCCACCAGCTGCATCACCTGAAACACCCCGAGCGCGATGTCGGCATCGGCCCGCGGATGCAGCGCCCGCTGGTAGGAGATCCAGAAGGTCCCGACCAGCGCGATGTTGGCGGCCAGCGCCGTCACCTGCGTCTCATCGCCTTGCAGCAGGCCGCTGCGCCAGAGGCTGTGACAGATGGCGGCAGCGGTCTGCTCCTTGCGCCGCAGCAGGGCCGAGAAGCGCAGCTCCACCTTGTGGTTGCCGCTCATCAGGGTGCTGATGTCGTAATAGAAAAAACGGTACTTCCAGATGAGTTCGAACATCAGGTGCAAGAAGAACCAGATGTCTTCCGCCTCGTTCAGCGGCGGCGTAATGGTATCGAGCAGGTGGGCCATCTCCTGTTCAAACTCGCCGAACAGGGCGTTGACGATCTCCTCCTTGTTGTGAAAGTGGTAATAGAGGTTGCCCTGACTCATCTCCAGCTCGGCCGCGATGGCGGAGGTGGTGACGGTCGGCTCGCCCAGCAGGTTGAACTGGGCGAGGGCGGTGGCCAGGATGCGATCCCGCGTACGCCGCTTGGGTTTGCAGTCCATGCTACTCCTTCGATTGCCGGCGACCCTTGCCGCCATAGCGGCGAGTCAGCCAGTGCTGCAGCTGGGTCAAAGAGGCATCCAGCGCTGCCACCGAGCCGGTGCCCGGGGTCAGCAGGGAACGCTGTTCATCGGCCAGCGCGCCCAGATCCAGTTCCAACCCATGTCTGGCGAGGATGGGGCCAAGCTCGTCCCGTCGCTGCCACAGATCCTGGCGGGTATGCTGGAAGGCGTGCTCGCACAGATGGCGCCGATCCCGGTAACTGAACACATTGGTAAAGAACATCTCGCCGTCGGCCGAGGAGGGTTCGAACAGCAGGGCATCCGCCTCGGGATACTGGTGCTTGTAGCGATCCATCCCCACGTGCATGCGCGAATGGATGATGGCGCGAAACGTCTGGGCCAGCACCACCGGCAGACCGCGGTCCACCAGCTTGGCGGGGTGTTCGCAGGCCAGTCCCGCATCAAAGGGCACC
Source organism: Aeromonas sp. QDB39 (assembly GCF_027707585.1). Lineage (NCBI taxonomy): Bacteria > Pseudomonadati > Pseudomonadota > Gammaproteobacteria > Aeromonadales > Aeromonadaceae > Aeromonas > Aeromonas sp. QDB39. Next base: position 14,626 of record NZ_JAPCIV010000056.1, read on the forward strand.
AGCGGGTTGATGCAAAACACCAGATCGGCCCCCTCCTGCAGCGCCACCGAGGCGTGCAGCGTCTTGATCAGCGCACCGTCCACGTAGTAGCGGCCATCGATGAGCGAGGGCGGGAACAGACCGGGCAGGGCGGCCGAGGCCTGTACCGCGGCGGAGATGGGCACCTGGTCCAGCCCAGGGCTGCCGAAGGCCACCGCGCGGCCGGTATCGAGCTCGGTGGCGATGACGAACAGCCGGCTGGCAAGCTCACGAAAGTCGTTGCTGCGACCGGGGCGGGAGAAAAACTGGGTGAGGATCCGATCCACCCCGCGGCTGTCGAACATGCCGGTCGGGATCGCTCTGGACAACCCCTGCAACGAGCCGAGCAGGCTCTTGTTCCAGGGAGAGGAGAGATAGTCGGCCAGACAGGTCAGCACCAGCGGCGGCAGCGAGGTGAGCCGGTCAAAATATTCCCCGAAGGCGGGACGCAGCAGGGTGGAGGGGTCGAAGAACTCGCCGGTGTCATCGCTTAACAGGATCCGCACCAGCTTGTCCGGCGAGATGCCGTTGGCCAGCGCCGAGGCGATCACCGCCCCCGAGCTCACCCCCACATAGATATCGGCCTGCTCGAAACGCAGCCCCTTGATGCTGTCGGCCAGGGCGGCGCAGGCTCCGATCTCGTAGATCCCCCCCAGAGGTCCCCCTCCGGCGAGGGCAACCGCAATCGTGCTCATGATTTGCCTCCCTTCTCATGCAAAACCGGCCCAGCAGAGGGCATGGGCCGGTGGATCATTACGCAATCAGAACAAGCCGGTCAGTGGATCAGAAGAGCGTGGTTTCACTCTTCTCCTTGACCTCTTTGGCCACGCTCTCCACTTCCGTTGCCAGTGCTTTCACCTCTTCCTTCACCTTGGCGATGGGGGCGGCGGCTTTCTTGACCGGCGGCTTTTTGGCTGCCACCGGCTTCTTGGCAGCGGCGGCGGCAGGCTTGGCCTCGTCAGCCGGAGCAACGTCATCCAGATCCTGGGCATCGATCAGCTGCTGTACCACCTCGGTCAGCTCGGCCATGCGCTTGGAGAGCTTGTCGATGTCCTTGCGGGTCGGGATGCCGAGGCTGGCGACGGCGCGGGCCACGCGATCCTCGAACACCTGCTCCAGACGTCCCCAGGTACCGGCAGTCTTGTCGGTCATGGCAGCGATCTTCTCGTCTGCGCTCTGGCGGGTACGGGTTTGCAGGGCTTCCCCTTCCTGCACCAGGGCTTCGAAGATTTTACCGCCTTCTTCCTGGGCTTTGGCATAGGCACCCAGACCCGCCAACCAGATCTGCTGGGTGGACTCCTTGATGGTGGAGGTGAGTTGGTTGTCGGTCACCGAACTTGCCAGTGCTTTCAATTTTTTGGCCATGACAATCTCCTTGCTCGTGATATAGATGATGGTAATGACAACAACCTTGATATATTCGTTGTGGCATTACTTGGCTTTCATCCTCAGTCTATGGAGAAAAAATAGAGGGTTCTACCTAATAACGGAACAAGCAACCCTGGTAATTTTGGTCTGGGTCACGAAGAATGATATTCGAATGAATATTTTGCGTTAAAGCGTGATATATCTAACAGCAACTAACAGCCCAATCAGTAAGGGATATAAATACCATGGACTATTTCATCACGGGGGGCAGCGGCTTTATCGGTCGCCGGCTGATTAAAAAAGTGCTGCAGCGCCCGAATAGCCGGGTGCATTTCTTGATGCGTGCCGCCCATCTCGATCGGGTACCCGATCTGCTGGCCTACTGGGGGGTTGAGGCGGATCGCGCCATCCCCGTGGTCGGCGACATGACCCACCCGCTGCTCGGAGTGGGCAGTGCCGAGCTGGAGCCTCTCATCGGCAAAGTCGACCACTTCCTGCATCTCGCCGCCATCTACGATCTCAACGCCAAGGCGGGCATTCAGCAGCAGGTCAATGCCGAAGGCACCCGTCAGGCCCTGCAACTGGCCGAGCGGCTCCAGGCCCGCTGTTTCCATCACTGCAGCTCCATCGCGGTGGCCGGTCTGTTCGACGGCCTGTTTCGGGAAGACATGTTCGATGAGGCCGAACACCTCGACATGCCCTATTTCCAGACCAAGCACGAGGCCGAAGGAATCGTGCGCAAGGAGAGCACGCTGCCCTGGCGCATCTACCGACCGGGTATCGTGGTCGGTGATGCCAACACCGGCGAGATGGACAAGGTGGACGGCCCCTATTACTTCTTCAAGACCATCCAGAAGCTGCGCCGCATGCTGCCGCCCTGGATGCCCGCCATCGGAGTCGAAGGGGGACGCATCAACCTGGTGCCGGTCAACTTCGTGGTGGATGCCATCGATCACATCGCCCATCTGGAAGGAGAGGACAACAAGGCGTTCCACCTGACCGATTCCCACCCCATGCGGGTCGGCGACATGCTGAGCACCTTCTCCCGCGCCGCCCATGCCCCCGAGCCTGCCATTCGCATCAATGCGGCCCTGTTCAGCTTCATTCCCCGCCATCTGATGACCATGCTGATGGCGCTGACGCCGGTGCGGCGCATTCGAGATGCGGCGATTGCCGATCTGGGGCTGCCCAAGGACATCTTCCGGCTCATCAACTATCCCACCCGCTTCGACAACCGCGAAACCCAGCGGGTACTGAAGGGGACCGGCATCGAAGTGCCGCCGCTGCACAGCTATGCCTGGCGGCTGTGGGACTATTGGGAGCGTCACCTCGACCCTGAGCTGTTCATCGATCGTACCCTGCGCGGCCGGGTCGAGGGCAAGGTGGTGCTGATCACCGGTGCCACCTCCGGCATCGGCAAGGCCACGGCGAGAAAACTGGCCGAGGCGGGGGCCAAGGTACTGACCATCGCCCGTGACGAGCACAAGATTGCCGAGACTCAGGCCGAGTTTGCCGAGCTGGGATTGACTCTGCAGGTCTATCAGGGGGATCTGGCCGATCTCGCCCAAGGGGAGGCAATCACCCGCCAGATCGTGGCCGAGCACGGCGGGGTGGACATCCTCATCAACAATGCCGGTCGCTCCATCCGCCGCGCCATTGAGGACTCCTTTGATCGCTTCCACGATCTGGAGCGCACCATGCAGCTCAACTACTTCGGCACCCTCAAGGTGATCATGGGGCTGCTGCCCACCATGATCGAGAAGAAGAAGGGCCACATCATCAACATCTCCTCCATCGGGGTGTTGACCAATGCGCCGCGCTTCTCCGCCTACGTCGCCTCGAAATCGGCGCTCGATGCCTGGGTGCGCACCGCCTCCTCCGAGTTTGCCGACAAGGGGGTCAACTTCTCCATCATCAACATGCCGCTGGTGAAGACCCCCATGGTGGCGCCCACCAAGGTGTATGAGCAGGTGCCCATGATGACGCCGGAAGAGGCCGCCGATCTGGTGTGCGACACCATCATCAACAAGCACGTGCGACTGGCCACCCGGCTCGGGGTATTCGGCCAGGTCATCCATGCCCTGGCGCCGCGAGTGGCCCAGGTGATCATGAACACCAGCTTCCGCACCTTCTCCGACCCCAAGGAGGGCAACGAGTCCAAGGCCTCGGCAGATCAGATGGCTGTCTCCACCCTGATCAAGGGGATCCACTTCTAGGGGGGTGACAACGAACTGAGGTAGCAAAAACGGAAAGGGCCTGCGCAATCAGGCCCTTTTCATTTGCGGCTGCGGGCGGGAGAGCAGGGTCAACAATAAGGCCGTGGTACGGCGGGAGTAGAGCAAGGAGAGGTGGCCGAGGGCGGCAAGCTCCACATCCTCCATACCATCCAGCCGTTGGCGGGACTGGGGCAGCACGAAGTTGTCGTGGCTGGTGCGCACCGAGACCCCGGGCACGCAGAGCGGTACGGCGGCGAAGCGCTGCAACCAGCCGGAGCCGGGCTCCATCTCGCGGGCATTGTCGCCCAGTCCCAGGGTCGCCAGCTGGCTGCCCTGATGGGGAGTGGCCAGAGTGATGAGCTGGGCCACCTTGTCCCCGCCCGCCACCGCCAGATAGTCGCGGCACACCAGGCCACCCATGCTGTGGCCGATCAGCACCAGCTGCGACGCACCGGTGGCAGCCAACACCTCATCGATGCGATTGGCCAAGAGCGGCACCATGTCGTCGAGATGGCCGAAGGGAGGGGTCAGGGTGACGGTCGCCACCGTGTGGCCGGCAGCCTTCAGTCTGGCTCGTTGCACCCGCCAGATGCCGCGACTGCAACCATAACCGTGGATCAGCAGCAGGGGCAGGGGGGAGGGAGTCAGCTTGTCTGGCGCCATCAGCCAGCGCTCGAACGGCAGCAACCAGGTGAAGGTCAGCAGGTAGGCGGCTATCTCTCGTCCCACCATGGGCAACCATGCTCGCCAACCGATGGCAGGCACCGGGTAGAAGCGGGAAAAGCCCCAGGTCAGCAGCACCACCAGGGTGCGCAGCCCCAACAGGGCCACCACCACGAACAGGAGGGAGAGCTGTAGCGAGAGGCCAATGACCAGATGGGCGATGCCTCCAAGGAGCGTCACCTCAACCAGCAGCAGGATCAGGAGTTGCTTTGTGATCGTCATGACCCAATCATCCGACCAGTTTGGCATGGAAGTCAAATGACCCTTTCATCAATGTGATGGCAGACGCGCAATCATTAGCCGGCGCGCCAATAAAACACTTCTGCATGGGGTTATTTGCAATACTGTATATCCATACATATACTTGTGATCACTATCAGAAGGAGGACGCCGCTATGGCCGTTGAGATCAAATATGTTGTGGTGCGTGGGGGAGTGGAGAAGATGACCTTTACCAGCAAGAAAGAGGCCGATGCCTATGACAAGCTGCTGGACACTGCCGATGAGTTGATGCATTTGCTGGCAGGCGCGCCCGTTCGCCTTGAACCGGAGCAGCAAGAGAGTCTGGCCTTCTACCTGGCCGAGCAGCGCGATCTGCTGCAAAACGTGCTGCGCGGGGCCAAGGGGCAGGGGAGCGGCAAGTCGGAGCCGCAGGAAGAACAGAGCGAGGCGGGCAAGCCAAAAGACAAATCCCTCAAGCGTGTAGCGTGAGGACGACACGGGGGAGGCTGCCCATCACAGTATGGAAACAGCCTCAGTTTATGCATTGATGAGAATTTTAAAGCATTTATATGGATATTTACCCCGAGAATTTTCCAACTAAGGTGCATATCCATTGAATAAACACACTATGCAGCATCAGCTGTTGATGGCGATGCTGTTCGCTGTACAGCATCGACGTTCCATTCCCGCGTGATGCCGATAACCCCATTTATCGGCATCACCATCACGCAAACCCCGAGCCGAGCCTCTCATCCACAAGCATCATCATGACCACTATGTTACTTCCACCCGCCATGCCGCTGTTCGATGGTCTGGCCTACCTAGAGGCGGGCAACCCTCAGGTCAATCAATATCTTGCCAACCTCAGCCTCAACGATGTGCCCGATGCCGGGTTGGTCTATGAGCTCGCCGTCGACTGGCTGCTGGAGCAGCGCAACAGCGAGAACAACTACAAAACCTATCGCAGCGAGCTGACCACGTTTTTGCACTGGTGCTTCGGCGAAATGCGCATCAGCCCCAAGGATCTGACCCGGCGCATCATGATGCGCTATCTCGATTACTGTCAGGCACCGCCGGCGGCCCTGATTGCCTATCGCAACGTAGCCCAGTTCGTGCTCGACAAGGAGTGGGGAGAACGACTGCCCAATCCCCAATGGCGACCCTTCCTTGGCAAGCGGGAGCTGGGCCGCGAGCTGCCGTACCGCCTCAGCGAACAGGCCATGAAGACCAAACTCGCCATTCTGTCTGCCTTCTTCCAGTTCTTGATCCAGGAAGAGTACATGGACCGCAACCCCGCGCTGTTACTGCAACGGGTGAAGCGCTCAATGCAGCAGGAGTCGGACGACCATGGCCAGGCCTTCAGCGAGTTGCAGTGGTCCTATGTGATGCAGGCAGCCGACCTGCTGGCGGCCGAATCACCAGAGCAGCACGAGCGCAGTCGCTTCCTGATAAGCCTGATGTACGCCTGTTACCTGCGGATCTCGGAAGTCGCGGCAAGACCGGGATTTACCCCCGTCATGGGGCAGTTTCGCCGCGATGGAAAAACCGGCGTCTGGGGCTATTTCATTCCCCGCAGCAAGGGTGGCAAGCGCCGCACCGTGGCGGTCTCCCATGCCTTGCTTGAGGCCCTCAAACGCTATCGGACGTTTCTCGGTCTCTCACCATTACCGGCGCCCGATGAGCAGACTCCGCTGTTTGTGCGCCACAAAGCTGCGGCACATGGCCGGGAACAAGGCGAGCTCAACGCCAACCTCGGGATCCGCCAGCTGCGTGACCTGGTGATGAGCGTCATCCAGACCGCCGCCGAGCTGGCAGAAAAAGATGGGTTTATGCAGGACGGCGCCGAGATGCGCAACCTGACACCACACTCCATTCGTCATACCGGCATCACTCACGACATCAATCTCAACGGACGGCCGTTATCACACGTGCAAGCCGATGCCGGCCACGACAGCATCGACACCACCTCCAAGTACCTGCACACCGGCAACAGCGAGCGCCATGAAAGTGCCAATCACAAACCGCTGGATCGGTTGCACGACTAGGCCTTTCAAAATGAGAGATAACGAAGAGAGAAGTTCAGGAACATGGCTGTGATGGACCTGCGTTTTTTAACCGGCATCACTCCGGATTCTTCTACAACCCAACACCGCGCATAATATACAGGGTTTATGTTTCTTGCGGCCCGTCTGCTAACTTGCGCCAGCAGCAGGCGGCCCCGTAG
>NZ_JAPCIV010000057.1:0-17536 GCF_027707585.1 Aeromonas sp. QDB39
AACCGCAGATCGTGTTTGATGAACTACGACAGGTTGCTTGATTTGGCGGGTGTTGCACTTCGGAGTTGAATTCGCGCCTGCTCAGGGCGGGGCTTATTTTTACCGTGCCGCTGACCCTGATTACCTTCGTGCTGGGAATCGTGCTCGGCTTGTCGGTGGCGCTGGCCAGATTATATGGTCCGGCCCCGCTGGTGATGCTGGTCCGCTTTTATGTCTGGCTTATTCGGGGCACCCCGCTGCTGGTGCAGCTGTTTCTGATTTTTTACGGTCTGCCGAGCGCGGGCATAGTGCTGGATGCCTTCACCGCCGCCGTCATCGGTTTCACCCTCAACATCGGTGCCTACAGCTCGGAGATCATCCGTGCCACCCTGGCGGCGATCCCGAAAGGGCAATGGGAGGCGGCCTATTCCATTGGCATGAACTGGCCCCAGGTGATGTGGCGGGTGATCCTGCCGCAGGCTGCGCGCATCGCGGTGCCGCCGCTCTCCAACACCTTTATCTCCTTGGTCAAAGACACCTCGCTGGCGGCGGCGGTGACCGTGCCCGAGCTGTTTCAGGCGGCTCAGCGACTCGCCTCCGTCACCTATGAGCCGCTCATCCTCTATGTCGAGACGGCCCTCATCTACCTGTTGTTCAGCTCGGTACTCTCCACCCTGCAAGACAAGCTGGAGCAGCGACTGGCTTATAAAGAGACCCGGGAGGTCGCCCTATGATCCGCTTGAGTGGCATCGAGAAACAGTTTGCGGGGCAGCGAGTGTTGAAAGGGGTGGGGCTGGCGATGGCCGCGGGCAGCGTCACCGCCCTGATCGGCCCCTCCGGCAGCGGCAAGAGTACCTTGCTGCGCTGCGTGAACCTGCTGGAGCGACCCGATGCGGGCCAGCTGGTGCTGGGGGGCAGCGAGCTCGACTTTGCCCATCACCTGTCCCGCCAGAGCGTGCTGAGCCTGCGCCAGCAGACCGGCATGGTGTTCCAGAACTTCCAGCTGTTCCCGCACATGACGGTGCTGGAGAATGTGCTGGAAGGGTTGGTGACTGTGTTGAAGTGGCCGAGGGAGCGGGCGGCGGCGCGCGGCCTGCAACTGCTCGACAAGGTGGGGCTCAGGCACAAGGCCGAGGCGGTGCCTGCCACCCTCTCCGGCGGTCAGCAGCAGCGGGTGGCCATTGCCCGGGCGCTGGCGCCAGCCCCCAAGGTGCTGCTCTGTGACGAGCCCACCTCGGCGCTGGATCCCGAGCTTGCCCAGGAGGTGGTGGCCGTGCTGCGCCAGTTGGCCAGTGAGGGCACCACCATGCTGATCGCCACCCATGACTTGCGTCTGGCGGCCCAGATCGCCCAGCAGGTGGTCTTCCTGGAGGCGGGTGAGGTGGTGGAGGCGGGCAGTGCGCGCCAGATGTTCACCACCCCCAAGCGGGCACGTACCTTCGAATACATCTCCACCCTCACCGAGCGGCTGCCGGAGAGCTGGAGCATCTAGCCGGTTTTGGCTGATCGAGAGCGATATAAAAAAACAGCCCCGCACGAGCGGGGCTGTTTGCATGGCTGCTTGGTTGCGGCGGCAGATCACACGGCCAGATAGTCCATGATCCCTTCGGCCGCCTTGCGTCCCTCATAGATGGCGGTGACCACCAGATCGGAGCCGCGCACCGCGTCGCCACCGGCGAACACCTTGGGGTTGCTGGTCTGGAAGGCATGTTCGGCCTGCTCCGAGGCCTTGATGCGATCCCGGCCGTCAAGCTCGATGCCGTGTTCTGCCATCCAGGGCTGAGGATTGGGCTGGAAGCCGAACGCCATCACCACCGCATCGGCAGCCAGCACCTGCTCGGAGCCTGTCACAACCACCGGATTGCGGCGGCCATTGGCATCGGGGGCGCCGAGCTCGGTGCTCACCACCTTGATGCCGCAGGTGTGGCCCTGGGCGTCCAGCGCGACGCCGACCGGCTGCAGGTTGAACATGAATTCAACCCCCTCTTCGCGGGCATTCTTCACCTCCCGCTTGGAACCCGGCATGTTCTCCTCGTCGCGGCGATAGGCGCAGATCACCTTGTCGGCCCCCTGACGGATGGCGGTGCGGACGCAGTCCATGGCGGTATCGCCACCGCCGAGCACCACTACCTGCTTGCCGGCAAAGTCGATGTAGTCGGCTTGCGCCTTCTCAAAGCCCAGCAGCCGGTTGGCGTTGGCGATGAGGTAGGGCAGGGCGTCGTAGACTCCCGGTGCCTCCTCGTTGGCAAAGCCGCCCTTCATGTACTTGTAGGTGCCGACCCCGAGGAAGACCGCATCGAACTCGCCGAGCAGGTCGGCGAAGGTGACATCGCGACCCACCTCGGTCTCGAGGCGAAACTCCACCCCCATCCCCTCGAAGATCTCGCGGCGACGCTGCATCACCTCTTTTTCCAGCTTGAAGGAGGGAATGCCGAAGGTGAGCAGACCGCCGATCTCCGGATACTTGTCGAACACCACCGGGGTGACGCCGCCCCGTGCCAGCACGTCGGCGCAGGCAAGACCCGCCGGGCCGGCGCCGATGACGGCGACCCGCTTGCCGGTCTTGACCACCTTGGAGAGGTCGGGCTTCCAGCCCATCTCGAACGCCTTGTCGGTGATGTATTTTTCGATGTTGCCGATGGTGACGGCACCGAAGCGATCGTTGAGGGTGCAGGCACCCTCACACAGTCTGTCTTGCGGGCAGACCCGGCCACACACCTCCGGCAGGCTGTTGGTCTGGTGGGAGAGCTCCACCGCCTCCAGAATGCGTCCCTCGTTGGCCAGCTTCAGCCAGTTGGGGATGTAGTTGTGGACCGGGCACTTCCACTCGCAGTAAGGGTTGCCGCAGTCGAGGCAACGATCCGCCTGCATGCCGACCTGGGCCTGGTTGAAGGACTCGTAGATCTCCACGAACTGGATCTTGCGGATCTTGAGCGGCTTCTTGGGCGGGTCGACCCGCTGCACGTCGATAAACTGAAATACGTTCTGGCTCATAGGGTTCCCTCCTTATTGCGCCTGGATTCTGAGTTCTGCACTGGAACGGCTGGTGTGACCAAGCAGCGATTTGACGTCGCTGGACTTGGGTTTGATCAGCCTGAACTTGGGCACATAGGAGTCGAAGTTGGCCAGGATCTCCTCGGCGCGCGAGCTGCCGGTTTCGTTGAGGTGCGCCGTTATGATGCCGCGCAGGTGCTCCTGATGGATGGCGAGATCTGCCACGTCCAGCAGTTCCACCAGCTCGGGGTTGGTGCGCTTGGCAAAGTTGCCGCACTCGTCGAGCACGTAGGCGAAGCCGCCGGTCATGCCCGCGGCGAAGTTGACGCCGGTGGTGCCGAGCACGGTGACGATGCCGCCGGTCATGTATTCACAACCGTTGTCACCGATCCCCTCGACTACCGCGAGGGCCCCGGAGTTGCGCACCGCGAAGCGCTCGCCGGCAGTGCCTGCGGCATAGAGTTTGCCGCCGGTGGCGCCGTAGAGGCAGGTGTTGCCGATGATGGCTGCCTCGTGGGATTTGAATGCCACGCCGACGTGGGGCTTGATCACCAGCTTGCCGCCGGTCATCCCCTTGCCCACGTAGTCGTTGGCGTCCCCCGTGAGGATCATCTCAAGGCCGCCGGCGTTCCAGACGCCGAAGCTCTGGCCGGCGGTACCGTTGAAGTGGACCCGCACTGGATCGGCCGCCATCCCCTGGTTGCCGTGGCGCTTGACGATTTCGCCGGACAGACGTGCACCCACCGAGCGGTCGGTGTTGCGGATGTCGTAGCGAAACTCGCCGCCGCTCATGTTTTCCACCGCCTCCAGCAGATCTTCCACCATCTTGAGGTTCAAAGGTCCCTTGTCGAAGGTGGGGTTGTGCTGCTGGCTGAACAGGCTGGAGCCTGCCGGTGCGACCGGGCTGGCCAGAATACCGGAGAGATCCAGCTTGGCCTGACGGGCGGTGAGGCCGGGCAGCGCTTCCAGCAGGTCGGTACGACCGATGAGGTCGGTCAGCTGGGTGACGCCAAGTTGGGCCATCAGCTCGCGAGTCTCCTCGGCGATGAACTTGAAGTAGTTCATCACCATCTCCGGCAGGCCGGTGAAGTGCTCGCGACGCAGCTTCTCATCCTGGGTGGCGACGCCGGTGGCGCAGTTGTTCAGGTGGCAGATCCGCAGGTATTTGCAGCCCAGCGCCACCATGGGGCCGGTACCGAAACCGAAGCTCTCGGCGCCGAGAATGGCCGCCTTGATGATGTCCAGACCCGTCTTGAGACCGCCATCCACCTGCAGCCGCACCTTGTGACGCAGGCCGTTGGCGACCAGCGCCTGCTGGGTCTCGGCCAGCCCCAGTTCCCAGGGAGAGCCGGCGTATTTGACCGAGGTGAGCGGGCTCGCACCGGTGCCGCCGTCGTAGCCGGAGACGGTGATGAAATCCGCATAGGCCTTGGCCACGCCGCAGGCGATGGTGCCAACGCCGGGCTCGGACACCAGTTTCACCGACACCAGGCAGCTTGGGTTGATCTGCTTGATGTCGAAGATGAGCTGGGCCAGATCCTCGATGGAGTAGATGTCATGGTGGGGCGGCGGCGAGATCAGGGTCACGCCGGGCACCGAGTAACGCAGCTTGGCGATCTGGGCCGTCACCTTGTCACCGGGCAGCTGGCCCCCTTCGCCGGGCTTGGCGCCCTGGGCCACCTTGATCTGCACCACGTCGGCGTTCATCAGGTAGTGGGGGGTGACGCCAAAGCGCCCCGATGCCACCTGCTTGATGCGCGAATTCTTCTCGGTGCCAAAGCGCTTGGGATCCTCGCCGCCTTCACCCGAGTTGCTCTGGCCGCCGAGCCGGTTCATGGCCACCGCCAGCGCTTCGTGGGCTTCCGGGCCCAGCGCGCCGATGGACATGGCGGCAGAGTCGAAGCGGGGGAACAGCTTGGTCGCTGGCTCCACCTGCTCCAGTGCCACCGGGTTGTCGACCTTCTTCAGGGTGAGCAGATCGCGCAGGGTGGCGACCGGGCGCTCGTTCACCAGGCGGGCGTACTCCTTGTAATCGGCGTAGTTGCCGGAGCGCACCGCGGTTTGCAGGGTCTGCACCACGTCCGGGTTGTAGGTGTGGTACTCGCCGCCGTGGACGAATTTGAGCAGGCCGCCCTGAGTGAGGGCCTTGCGGGCCAGCCAGGCCTGACGGGCCAGATTGAACTGATCCTGCTGGATGTCGGTAAAATCGGCGCCCTGGATGCGGCTCGATACGCCGCGAAAACACATCTCGACCACGGCTTTGGAGAGGCCCACCGCTTCGAACAGCTGGGAGCAGCGGTAGCTGGCCACCGTGCTGATGCCCATCTTGGACATCACCTTGTAGAGCCCCTTGTTGATGCCGTTGCGGTAGTTGAGCATGGCCTGGCGCAGGCTCATCTTGAGCACGCCCTCTTCTACCTGCTTGGCGAGCGTCTCGTAGGCGAGGTAGGGGTAGATGGCGGTGGCGCCAAAGCCCAGCAACACCGAGAAGTGGTGCGGGTCGCGCACGCTGGCGGTCTCCACCAGGATGTTGGCGTCGCAGCGCAGGTTGTTGTCCACCAGGGTGCGCTGCACTGCCCCCACCGCCATGGCGGCCGGGATGGGCAGGGTGTCGGCACTGACGTCCCGATCCGAGAGGATCAGCAGCACGGTACCGGCCTTGGCAGCAGCCTTGGCCTCTTCACAGATGCGCAGGATCGCCGCTTCCAGGCCCTCTTCGGGCTTGAAGTTGAGGCTGATCACCTGATGGCGATAGTGCTCCCCTTCCAGTGCCAGCAACTGGTGGAAGTCGGAGTAGAGCAGGATCGGTGACTGGAACAGCACCCGGTGGGCGTGGCCGAAGGTCTCGTTGAACACGTTCTGCTCGCGGCCAATACAGGTGGCCAGCGACATGACGTGGTTTTCCCGCAGCGGATCGATGGGCGGGTTGGTGACCTGGGCGAACATCTGGCGGAAGTAGTCGTACAGGGTGCGCTGGCTGGAGGAGAGCACCGCCATCGGGGTGTCATCCCCCATGGAGCCCACCGCTTCCTGGCCGTTTTCACCCAGTACCCGGATGATCTGATCCAGCTCCTCATAGGAGTAGCCGAACAGCTTCTGATAGGTTTTCAGCTGCTCGTCGGAGAACTCGCGGGCGCCGGTGCTGGCGTCATCCATCTGCTCGAACGGCACCAGCCGCTTGCAGTGCTTGTCCATCCACTGCTTGTAGGTGTGACGGCTCTTGAGATCGTCATCGATCTCGAAGCTGGTCCAGATCTTGCCGTTGCTGGTATCCACCACGAACAGCTCGCCCGGGCCGACCCGGCCCTTCTCCAGCACCTCGTCCGGGGTGTAGTCCCAGGTGCCGACCTCGGACGCGAGGGTGATGAACTTGTCCTTGGTGATGACGTAACGGGCCGGACGCAGGCCGTTTCTGTCGAGCGCGCAGGTGGCGTAGCGGCCGTCGGTCATGACGATGCCGGCAGGGCCATCCCAGGGCTCCATGTGCATGGAGTTGAAGTCGTAGAAGGCGCGCAGATCGTCATCCATGTTCGGGTGCTTCTGCCACGCGGGCGGGATCAACAAGCGCATGGCACGGAACAGGTCCATGCCACCGGCCAGGAACAGATCCAACATGTTGTCTAGGCTGGAGGAGTCCGACCCCGTGGTGTTGACGAAGGGGGCTGCCTCTTGCAGATCGGGGATCAGCGGGGTGGCGAACTTGTAGCTGCGCGCCTTGGCCCACTGGCGGTTGCCGGCGATGGTGTTGATCTCGCCGTTGTGGGCGAGGTAGCGGAATGGTTGCGCCAGCGGCCAGCGCGGGCTGGTGTTGGTGGAGAAACGCTGGTGGAACACGCAGATGGCCGCCTGCATGCGGATGTCGGCCAAATCCAGATAAAAACGCGGCAAGTCCACCGGCATGCACAGTCCTTTATAGACGGTGACTAGGTTGGAGAGGCTGACCACGTAGAAGTAGTCGTCGCTGATGCGCTTCTCGATACGGCGGCGCACGATATAGAGGCGGCGCTCGAGATCCTTGTCGACCCAGCCGGGGGGGGCGTTGACAAAGACCTGTTCGATGCTGGGCAGGGAGGCCTTGGCGATGGGGCCGAGTACATTGGTATCGATAGGCACCTTGCGCCAGCCGACCAGGCTCAGGGTCTCCTTTTCCAGCTCCTCGTCGATGATATCGCGAGTGGCTTGCGCCAAGACGGGGTCGGGGTTGAGAAAGAGCATGCCGACCGCGTAGTTGCGGCCCAGGTGCCATCCCTTCTCTTCGGCGACAGCTCTGAAGAAGCTGTCGGGTTTTTGCAGCAACAGACCGCAGCCGTCGCCGGTCTTGCCGTCGGCGGAGATGCCGCCGCGGTGCTGCATGCGAGCCAATGCTGACATCGCGAGACGGACAAGCTTGTGGCTGGCTTCACCTTCCATGTGGGCCAACAGGCCGAAGCCACAGTTATCCCTCTCCAGCTTTGGATCATATAGTGACATTGCATTTCTCCCTTGCTCGGCCTTGCATCGCACTGTCATCAACAGACTGCATAAATTGCGATTGGCTCTTGTGGTTCCGTCCGCCTGAGGTGGCGAATCTCCAAACTAATGGGATTTTTCGGCAAGGTCAATTGGACATCCCGGCTGTTTTCATTATCACAAACTCATAACAAAATGTCGGGGTGCGGGTCTATATGGGATATAGACTGGCGATTACTCTGGTTATTTTTGCTTTTGTGGAATTTTGTATTGCCATATTGGACTTTGCTGGTTGACTCAATGGGTGCAAGGATTTGTAGTAATTTTACCAATCCACTCGACAAGTGAATGGCCGAGATCACAATAACGAAGCAGATGACTTGCATTTGCAAAACCACCGTCTATGAGAAAATTTTCATTATTCAACAAACTGTTAGAAGATGGTTTTGTGGAGGTGTTGAGCCTCCGTCAAATTGGGGATGAGTCTCGAAAGCGTCGATAACTACCCATTTGCTGATATTTATCCGGTTATTGGTGAATATTTATATGTTTTCCCGACTCTATCCTCTCTTGATCCAGCGCAGCGCTGCGCGCGGCCAAGCTCGTACAATGACGCCCCTTTACTGGAGGTGTCATGCAGTTACACGAACTCGTCAATACATTCGGCCAGGATCTCAAGCAGCGCCATGGCCAGAAGATCCACAAGCTCTCCATTCACGGTGCCTTCACCTGCCCGAACCGGGACGGCACGCTGGGCCGTGGCGGCTGCACCTTCTGTAATGTCTCCTCCTTTGCCGATGAGTCGGCCCAGCAGCTTTCGGTGGTGCAGCAACTGCTGGCTCGCCGGGATGAAGTGACCCGGGCCAAACGTTATCTCGCCTACTTTCAGGCCTATACCAGCACCTATGCCGAGGTGGAGTACCTGCAGCGCATGTATGAAGAGGCGCTGTCAGTGAGCGACATGGTGGGCTTGTGTGTGGGGACGCGTCCAGATTGCGTACCGGATGCGGTGCTGGACCTGCTGGCCGGTTATCAGGCCCGGGGTTACGAGGTGTGGCTGGAGCTGGGGCTGCAGAGCGCCAACGACAAAACGCTGCAGCGCATCAACCGGGGTCATGGCTATGCCGCCTATGTTGACGCTGTGACCAGGGCCCATCAGCGCGGCATCAAGGTGTGCGCCCACCTGATCGTCGGTCTGCCCGGTGAAGTCGCCATGGACAGCCTGAATACGCTGCAGCGCATCGTGGAGACGGGGGTGGAGGGGATAAAACTGCACCCGCTGCACGTGGTAGAGGGAAGCACCCTTGGCAAGGCGTGGCAGGCGGGTCGACTGGAGGTGCCGAGCCTGGCGCAGTATGTGGAAGCGGCGGTGGCCATGATCCAGCACACGCCGCCCGAGGTGGTGTACCACCGCATCTCGGCGTCGGCACGCCGTCCGACTCTGTTGGCACCAGCCTGGTGCGAGAATCGCTGGACAGCCATGGCTGACATTGCTAGTGAACTGGCCCGCTCCGGCGCCCAGGGTCATGCGCTGGGGCGCCCTTTTTCGCTTTCCGGCAATATCGACTAGGTAATCAGATTTCATCAAAAAAACAGTGAGTTATTAGATGAAATTCAGTCTTTGCGGTATAGTTTCGGTAAAATTGTCTTGATATAGTACTTGGCTTGAAAAAGATATCATTATCAATAAGCTTGTGTTATTTCCAATTCTGACGGGATATATCGGATATGGCGCCATCTTGTGTCGCGATCCGCCACCAAACTGCCCGTCTCGCCTTTGGGTGTAATGCCTATCAGGTCTGCCAATGACATTCAGTGTCATGTACCTGTGCTTAATGTGTATCAGGCTGTTGATCCCTTCTCGGGGAGCTCTGTTCTTTATGTCACGGGATCGTCTGCGTCAAACTGCGCCCGTGAAGCTTGAATATCGGTGTGGCGATAGAGCCGGCCCAATCATGCAGTGACAGGATGCTATGCAAGCAGAAACTAACCGTATTGACGAGTTGTTGGAGTGCCTGGTCTTTCTGACCCGCTTTTATGGGGTGCCCAACAGCAAGGATGCCCTGACGACCGGTTTACCACTGGTGTCCGGCCTGCTGACACCCAACCTGTTTGGCCGTGCCGCCGAGCGGGGCGGACTGTCGGCCCGGGAAGTGATCCAGCCGCTTGCCGAAATTTCCCCCTTGTTGCTGCCTTGCGTGTTGCAGATGCGCAATGGCGGCGCCTGCATTCTGCTGGAGTGGAATGAAGACAGGAGTCAAGGAAAGGTCATCTTTCCTCAGGCGGGAGATGCGGCCCAGTGGCTCAGTGCGGCCCAGCTGGGTGATGAGTATCTGGGTCGACTGTTTTTCGTCAAAAAGCAGTTCAAGTTCGATGAGCGCTCCCCCAAGGTGCTGGAGACCCGTGACGGGCACTGGTTCTGGAGCACTCTGTTTGAATCTCGTGGCATTTATCGGGACGTACTGATCGCGTCCATCCTGATCAACCTGTTTGCCATCGCCAGCCCGCTGTTCACCATGAACGTCTACGACAAGATAGTGCCCAATCTGGCATTCGATTCCCTTTGGGTGCTAGCCGTCGGGGCCATGGTGGTGTTCACCTTCGATTTCGTGATGCGTCAGCTGCGCAGCTACTTCATCGACATCGCCGGTAAAAAATCGGATGTGCTGTTGTCGGCGAAGATCTTCGCCAAGGTGATGGGCATGCGGATGGAGTCGCGGCCGGCCTCGACCGGTGCGTTTGCCAAACATCTGCAGGAGTTCGAATCAGTACGGGAATTTTTTACCTCCGCTACCGTCTCTACCCTCATCGACCTGCCGTTCGCGGTCTTCTTCCTGTTCATCATCTGGATTTTTGCCGGTGTCATGGTCGTGGTACCGATCGTCGCCATGCTGATCCTCATTATTTACAGCTTCTATATTCAGGCGCCGCTCAAGCAGTCCATCGAAGAGGGATCGCGGCTTGCTTCCCAGAAGAACGCCAACCTGATCGAGAGCATTTCAGGCCTTGAGACCGTCAAGATTTTCGGGGCTGAGAGCATGTTCCAGCATCGCTGGGAGCAGGCCGTCTCCCATATCTCGACCTGGGGCGTGCAGACTCGCCGCATCACCAACTCCATGTCTTCGCTGGCCAGTTATATCCAGCAGGTGGTGACGGTGGCACTGGTGATTGTCGGCGTTTATCAGATCTCGGAAGGGTTGGTCACCATGGGTGGCATGATTGCCGCCGTCATGCTGTCAAGCCGCGCGATTGCGCCCATGGTGCAGTTGTCGGTGCTCTCCACCCGTTACAACCAGGCCAAGTCCGCACTGGAAATCCTGGAAAAAATCATGGTGACGCCGGGTGAGCAGGAAGAGGGCAAGCAGTACATCCACCATCCCGTGATATCCGGTCGGATCGAGTTTGACAATGTATCGTTCAAGTACCCGGGAATGGAAACCAGCACCCTGCACAACATCAATCTGCGTATCGAACCGGGCGAGAAGGTAGCCATCATAGGCCGGATCGGAGCGGGTAAAACCACGCTCGAGAAGATCTTGATGGGCTTGTATCGGCCCACCGATGGCTCGGTGCGACTCGATGGGTTCGAGCTGGATCAGCTGCCGGCCTCGGTGATCCGGCGCAACATAGGTTGTGTCCCGCAGGACGTGACCCTGTTTTTTGGTTCGGTACGCGACAACATCATGCTGGGTAATCCGCTGGTGGACGATGTGCGGGTCATGCGGGCCGCCAAACGGGCCGGCGTCACCAATTTTACCAATCGGGATCCCAACGGGCTGGATCGGCAGATAGGTGAGGGGGGCCGTCAGCTCTCGGGTGGTCAGCGTCAGGCCATCCTGCTGGCGCGAGCCTTGCTCAACGACCCCCCCATTCTGGTGATGGACGAACCCACCTCCAACATGGATAACCAATCCGAGATGCAGGTCAAGCATGAGTTGGCACGATTGGGACCGGAAACGACCCTGATCCTGATCACTCACAAAACCTCCATGCTCGATGTGGCTTCGCGGGTCATCGTGGTTGAGCAGGGGCAGGTAGTGGCCGATGGGCCCAAAGAGGCTGTGTTGCAACAGTTGAAAGAAGGCAAGGTGCGTGTGCAGGAGGCGTCCAATGGCTAAATTTGGCCTGTTCAAGAAGGCGCCATCCGATACCGTACTGCCGGCGCCGGAGCATCTTGAATTCGTCGATGACGGTGCGGCTGCGGTACTGCTGAGTACCCCGACTCGAGCCAGGGCATTGCTGTGGGCCTGCTTCCTGTTTTTCATGAGCGCCATCGTCTGGGCCGCCTGGGCCGAGCTCGATGAGGTCACCGTTGGCCAGGGCAAGGTCATCCCTTCCCGTCAATTGCAGGTGATCCAGAATCTGGAGGGGGGGATCGTCAAGGAGATCTTCGTCAAAGAGGGTGACATCGTTGAAAAAGGGCAGCCGCTCTTGCGCATCGATGACACTCGCTTCCGCTCCGATTTTCGTGAACGGGAGCAGGAGCTGGTGACCCTCAAGGGGGATATTGCCAGGCTGCGTTCCGAAATCCAGAGCGTGGTGGTCAAGACCGGCCCCAATCTGGGATGGCGCGAACAGGTCGTGGTCGACAAGCAGCCCATCGATTTCCCGGATGGTTTCGAAAACGTCTTTGCCGAATATGCGGCTCGAGAAAAATCAGTTCAGGATGAGCGTCTCAACAACTTGAACAACCAGCTCTATATTCTGGGGCAACAGATTGAACAGAAAGAGCAGGAGACCATAGAGCTCAACGCCAAGATCAGGACGGTGGCGCGTAGCGTGGATCTGGCGCGGCAGGAGCTCAATATCAGCCGCCCCTTGGCCAAGGAGGGGATCGTGCCTCAGGTCGAGCTCATCAAGCTGGAACGGCAGGTCAACGAAATGCAGGGGGAATTGGAGAGCAACCGACTGCTTATTCCCAAACTCGATTCCGTGTTGCGGGAGACCATCTCCAAGCGCAACGACATTGCCTTGAAATTCCGGGCCGATTCGCAGACCGAGCTCAATGAACGGCAAGGCAAATTGAGCCAGCTGTCCGAAGGCCAGGTTGGGCTGCGGGATCGGGTGGATCGCACCAGCGTCATTGCGCCGCTCAAGGGCACCATCAAGAAGCTCAAGATCAACACGCTGGGTGGAGTGGTGCAACCCGGCATGGATCTGATGGAAATTGTTCCGCTGGAAGACACTCTGCTGGTCGAGGCCAAAGTGTCGCCCAAAGATATCGCGTTCTTGCGGCCAGGGCTGGAGGCCGTGGTCAAGATTACTGCCTATGACTTCACAATTTATGGAGGATTACATGGCAAGGTTGAACAGATAAGTGCTGACTCGATCCAGGATGAAGATGGCAATTCCTTTTACCTGGTACGAGTCCGCACCGAGAAAAGTTACTTGGGCGATGAGCTTAACGCACTTCCCATCATCCCCGGTATGTTAGCCAGTGCAGATATTATTACTGGTAAAAAAAGTGTCCTAGACTATTTGCTTAAGCCGATTTTACGGGCAAAGCAGTCGGCACTGAGAGAACGATAAGCCAACAATCTAAAAACAACATGACTGGAGATACCATGAAGAAGACGATTGTTGCCATGTTAGTAAGTGGCGCCGTGCTGTTCCCGGGCCTTACCCAGGCCCAAACACTGGAACAGTCAGTGGCACAGTCACTGGCTACCCATCCCAAAATCAAGGAAGCTTTTGATCTCTATCAGGCGCGACTGTATCAGCATGATGGGGCCAAAGGTGGTTACTATCCCACCATCGATCTGCGCGGCGGTGTCGGCTATGAGAAGACTGACAGCCCGTCAACTCGTGCAGCCGGTGCGAATTCGACCACCATCGATGATTCCATGACCCGTAAAGAGGCCGGTATCAGTCTGCGCCAGATGCTGTTTGATGGTTTCAACGTCAGCAGCAACGTGGCTCGTACCGATGCCGAAGCCAATGCTCAGCGTCTGGCCATGATCTCCGAGGCGGAGAATACAGCCCTGCGCGTGGCTGAGGTTTACCTCAACATGCTGCGTCAGCAGGAGATCCTCGAGCTGTCCAAACAGAACCTGGAAACTCACGAGCAGATCCGCAGCGACATCAGCAAGCGGACCGATTCTGGCTTGGGATCCACGGCAGACCAGACCCAAATTGATGGTCGTGTCGCCAGAGCCTATGCCAATCAGGCGGCTGCCGAAAACAACTACCGGGATGCCGAGAGCGAATTCATCCGGGTAGTCAATGAGATGCCAAAAGATTTGGTACAGCCGGTGCCGGATGCTCAGCTCATTCCGAGCAGCTTGGATGCCGCCTTGAAGACGGCGACCGAGGTGCATCCGACCTTGCTGTCATCCTTGCAGGATATCGAAGCCGCCAAATATCAGCATGAAGGCTCCAAGTCCGGTTTTTATCCCAACGTCACGTTTGAAGTGGATCAGAACTGGAACGAGGACATTGATGCAGTAAAAGGACGCAATGACGATCTGACCGCCATGGTGCGCATGCGTTACAACCTGTTCCGTGGTGGTTCCGATCTGGCGCAGAGCAAGGCGACGTCCGCTCTCTATTCCCAGGCGAAAGATATTCATATGAATGCTTTCCGTCAGGTTGAAGAGGGAACCCGCCTGGCCTGGAACGCCAAAGAGTCTTTGACCAAACAGAAGACCTTCCTGAAAGAGCACGTGGATGCCAGCTATGACACCGTACAGGCCTACAAGAAGCAGTTCGGATTGGGCCAGCGTACCTTGCTGGACGTACTGAACACCGAGAACGAACTGTTTGAGGCCCGTCGCAGCTACATCACGGCCGAGTACGACTCCTTGTTGGCGGATTATCGGATCCTCAATGCCACTGGCAGTCTGCTCAATGCGTTTAATGTGAAGCAGCCGGCCGATTGGCAAGCTAAACAGTAATGGAGTGCGCATCAGGTTTGATGCGGGTGAAAGGGATGGCTGCAGCCGGGCTGCCGCCATCCCTTGTCTCTGACGGCCACTTCTGGCCAGCGTTGTAACAGCCAGTGGATCTTTTGAAGATGCATGTGACTGAGCAGTATCGGGCAGGCAGTGTTGGCATGGCGTCAAGCTTCGGCTTGGTTCCGTTTTTGCGTGCGCGCTGGTTACGCTGGTCACTCTGGCTGCTGTTGGTTTCTCTGCCTTTGCTGCTTTCTGCCAGTCAGCCTCTTACCCCCGAAGATCTCAAACTGGTACAGCGGGCACAGGAAACATACGGTGTCAGAGCCGGCAAACGGGTCACGACTTGGCGTACGCTGGTCATGCAGAATCGTGCCGCGGGTCTGACAGACCGCCAGAAACTGGAGAAGGTAAACCAGTTTTTCAACCAGATGCGTTTTATCGACGACATCAAGTTGTGGCGCAAAAAAGACTATTGGGCGACCCCGTTGGAATTTTTAGGCGCGGCGGGTGGTGATTGTGAAGACTTCAGCATTTCAAAGTACTTTACCCTGCTGGAATTGGGGGTGCCGGATGAAAAAATGCGGATGGTCTATGTCAAGGCATTGGATTACAACCAGTTTCATATGGTGGTTGCTTACTATGACACGCCATCCTCAGTCCCCGTGATTTTGGATAACTTGATTGGGTCGATTCGGCCAGCCAGCCAGCGCCGGGATCTGATGCCGATATACAGCTTTAACGGTAGTCACTTGTGGTTGATGAAGGCGCGTGGTCAAGGGGAACTGGCTGGACAGTCCTCACGCCTGGGATTATGGAATGATTTACGCAATCGCATGACTTCGGGGCGATTGGCTCAGCCTGTGTTGAATTTGGATGATTAACCTATGACGCTCTACAGACAATTACTGGCCACCATGTTGATCCTGTTCGGGTTGTTGTTTGCAGCCACCTATTGGGTGCAATTCAACTCGACTCGTACCTATCTGGCGCAGCAGCAGGAAACCACAGTCATCAACACCGCCACATCCCTGGGATTGGCGTTGACACCTTATCTGGAAAATGGTGACAAGGTGGGGGCTGAATCCGTCATCCAGGCGATATTTGATGGGGGATATTATCGCTTGGTCCGTCTGGACTTGTTGGCT
Organism: Aeromonas sp. QDB39; assembly: GCF_027707585.1. Taxonomy (NCBI): domain Bacteria; kingdom Pseudomonadati; phylum Pseudomonadota; class Gammaproteobacteria; order Aeromonadales; family Aeromonadaceae; genus Aeromonas; species Aeromonas sp. QDB39. The sequence continues at coordinate 15,461 of NZ_JAPCIV010000057.1, forward strand.
TCCAAGGATGTCATTGAGCAGGAAAATACCAACAATATTCAGGGGGTGCCGCAGTGGTTCATTAATTTGGGCCTGTTTCCGGAAGTATCCAACGAATCGATTCTGACCTCTGGCTGGCTGCAACTGGGCAAATTGAAGGTTGTTGGTCACCCCGGGCAAGCCTATTACGAGCTGTGGCGTGGTATGAGCGAACTGGCGAGCTGGTTTCTGATAGGTTTTCTCATCACCACCATTTTGTTGATGCGTGCGCTCAACTATTTGCTCAAGCCGCTCAAGCAGATCTGCGAGCAGGCGGTGGAGATCGAACTGCACCACTTTGGCCATGCCATTCCTGAACCCAAGACCCATGAATTGAAACAGGTGGTACAAGCCATCAATACGCTTTCCAGCAAGCTGGCCCTGCAGTTCAAGGAGCAGGCTGATGAGGCTGAAAAATTGCGGGAGCGGGTTTATGTGGATGCAGTATCCGGCTTGGGCAACCGGGCTTATTTCGTGGGGCAGGTAAACGCATGGATTGCCGAGGCGGGACAAGGCGGCGTCATGCTGGTCGCTGTCGATATGCTGGATGACCTGTACCGTGAGGAGGGGTTTGCCGCTCGCGACAACATGGTCAAGTCGATAGCACAGGCTCTGAAGGAGCAGCTGAAAGGCTGGGATGGGTCGGCACTGGCGCGGATTTCGGCCACGGAATATGCCTTGCTGTGTCCTACCGATGATCTGGCCCAGCTGAAAGATTTGGCGGAGGTGATCAACAGTCGCATTGCCGACCTGGTTGTGAACCCCATGGGTGAGGGCGGTGCACTCTCCGTTATCGGTATTGCAGGGCGCGATGGGAATGATGATTTGTCAGCGTTGCTAACCAAGGCCGACAACGCGTTGGGCAAAGCGCGTAATGAACGTCGTGGCGCAGTAGTCATGGAGGGCGGTGTTGATCAAGGATTGATGGGACGTCTGGCTTGGCGCGATCTGGTACAAGATGCCATCGCTCGGCACTTGTGGCGCTTCAAGGCGCAACCTGCCTGCAGATTTGATAACGGTGTTCGTTTGCATGCCGAATTGTTTGCCTCTATTTCTCGTGATGGCACCGATTATTTTGCAGGTCAATTCTTGCCGGCCATCGAACAGTTCAAATTGGGCGGCGAATTCGATCAAGCGATACTTGAAGCTTCTATTCCATTGCTCCAACAACAGGCGGATCTGGTCTTGGCGGTCAATATTACCGCTGGCTCGCTGTGTTCCGATGAGTTCAGAGCGTGGTTGACCGGCTATCTGACGGATCATGCCGAGCTGCAAGAACGGCTGCTGTTTGAAATCCCGGAAGCTGCCATCATGAAGCATAAAGATCATGTCACCGCCTTGGTTAAGGCCTTGCAAGAACATGGATTCCAGTGGGGGGTGGATCATTATGGACGTCACTTCCAGTCACTGGGATATCTGGAAGAGCTGGCCCCAGCCTATGTCAAGGTCGACCATGGCTATACCAGTCAGGTGATGGAGCCGGGGGCGGATACCTCCTTCCTGGCAGCAGTGTGCCGCGCCGCTCACAATGCAGGAGTCACAACCATTGCAACCCGGGTTGAAGATCAACATCAGGTTGAGCTGCTTGCCAAGTTGCATATCGATGGTTATCAGGGTTTTGTGCATCCCGCATTCCCACTGGCTTGAATCTTATCAAATCAAAAGGGGCCCATAAGGGCCCTTTTTTTATTCTAAAGATGAATAAAAATAGGTATTTTTAGGGCACCTCTCTGTTTGAGATTCGCTTGAGGCGCCACCAAGTGATTGATTTGACATTATAAAAAAGACCCTTCGATTTAATACATTGCATCCCCCCAAGACGGAACAAATCCAATACATTTTTGCAACGGATGCGAAGCGTACAGACATCTATGGTGTAGACATCGAGATCTGTCACGTTGGAGCAAAGGATATGCGCACTCAAATCATCGACAAAACGGTTGTGGTTTCTTCCATTGAAGGCAATGTTCAAATCGTGCTGGGGTAATCCCCCCATTTTTAGGGGCATTCAAAAGTAGAGGTCATGCGGCCTGTGCCAGACGCTGTTTCGGCGTGTAG
>NZ_JAPCIV010000058.1:0-16761 GCF_027707585.1 Aeromonas sp. QDB39
GAGTGCCCACACAGATTGCTTGATTCAAATTGTTAAAGAGCGTCACGCTTGTCGCGTTGAGGAGGCGCATATTACGCTTCTCACTTCGAAAGTCAAGCGATTGTTTTCGCTTTTCTTTCGGCGCCCACTTCACTAGGAAGCTGGCTCATCAGGTTGGCGTGTTCTGCCGTGCTGGTAGGGGCGCATTATAGGGAGCCGCGCCGCGATGACAAGGCTTTTTTGAAGAAAGTCACGGAAACTTCAAATTATCCAATTAGAAACAGCTTACTCAGTGTATATATACAATGTTATCCACAAACCGATGATTTCAGACCGGTTTTATCATCATTTAGGTGGATCTTCCCCTCTCAAGGGATGCCATACTGGAACGGATAATATGTCCCAAGTGGTCCATGGTAGCGCCCGGCTGGAAAGCTGGTTACCATGGAGGTGAATAGAGTGTTGCACCTTTTTTGCTTTCATTTACAAAAGGTCTTTAAAGATGAATTTATCCAAGTTTCCCGTTTATGTGCAGGCGGCCATCCTTGCTCTGGTGTTGGCGCTGGTTGGTTATCTGGTTGCCCAGGCCCTGCAATTTTCTTTGAAAGCCGAAGTGATTTTTGCTGTGGGCTTGGCCATCGGCGGTTTCGTGGTACCGCTGTTCCTGAACCGTGCACCGGCGGGTGTGGCTGAACTGGCCTCCAGTCAGGAGACCTGCACCTTATATGTAGGCAATCTGCCATACCGTGCCAATGAGATAGCCGTGCGCGAATTGTTTGCCGAGCAGGGCCAGGTGATCTCGGTCCGCCTGATGAAGGACAAGGCCACCGGCAAGCGCAGAGGATTCGGTTTCGTGGAGATGCCCGCTGCCGATGCCGCCAAGGCGATCGCCGCACTCAACGACAAGGAGTATCAACAACGTACCCTTAAAGTACGTGAAGCCAATGACAAGCGGGACAAAGATGAGCGAGAAGGCAGTGAAGTGGATGCCTGACCGCTGGCAGGCAATCCGTTAGAACCTGACCTCTTCGAGTGATGACAGCCCCCAAGCTTGCAAGGGGGCTGTCAGTTTCCGGGTCTGGGCATCCAGCCGGGTGCAATAGGCCTTACCCCCGACATCTTCCAGCCGTGTTGGTGTCGTGACCAAACCGGCCAGCAGGTGAGCCACCCGCTTGGCGACCGCACTGCCGGAATCCACCAGCTGGCACGCAGGCATCAACTGCCGTATTTCTTCATCCAGCAAGGGGAAATGGGTACAGCCCAGCACCAGAGTATCCGGATGCTCTTCCCCTTCCAGCCAGTCCGCCAGTACTTCCCGCAACAGCGCCATATTGACCGGCAGACCCGCCAGCTTGTGCTCGGCCTCGACTACCAGCTCGGTCGCCCCCTTGAGCAGCACCCGCTTGCCCGGCGCAAACTGGGCGATGAGCTCGTGGGTATATTCACGGCTGACGGTACCCGGGGTTGCCAGCAAGCCGATGCAACCATTGCGGGTAAGCGCGGCCGCGGGCTTGATGGCGGGTACCACGCCGACGACCGGTACTGTCATGGCCGCACGCAGGGACGGCAGCGCTATGGTGCTGGCCGTGTTGCAAGCAATCACCACCAGATCGATATCATGCTCGACCACCATGTGGCTGACCAGTCTGGTACAGGCTTCGGTGAGGGCGGCTTCGCTCAGCTCACCATAGGGGAAGTTGGCGTTGTCGAAGCAATAGATATAGTTGTGTGCCGGCAATGCGCGGCGGATCTCGCGGTAGATGGTCAGCCCACCCATACCGGAGTCGAACACGAGAATATTGGCCACTTGAGCTCCCCTTTGCTGCAAGTCGGCGATCATACTCCCGCCGACCGCCAATAGAAAAGGCCCCACCAATGGCGGGGCCTCGCTTTTTATCTTCTCTTATATAGGCAGCGTTGCCGCTCAGAGACGGTAGTCTGCCGTCAACTTGAACTCGGTACCTGCCGACGCATAGCCATAGGCCGGGGCGTAATCACGATCAAACAGGTTGTCGATGCGACCACCCAGCGTGAACTGAGGCGTCACCCCATAGCTCGCCCCCAGGTTGATCAGGGTGTAGGAACCCAGCTCAACCCGCTCCGCCGGGAAGCTGCTGAAGTTCTTGTCATCCCGCTTGCCGACATAGAGCAGTTCGGTGGAGAGATCGACCGGGCCCAGTTGTACCTGAGTCAGCCAGCTGGCCTTCTGCTTGGCACGACGCAGCAGTTGCTGATCCCCGTCGTTCTTGTCTTCGGCCCGGGTGTAGTCAAAGCTCAGATCGTGGCGCAGTGGTCCGGTTTCCAGACCGAGCGCCACTTCCACACCGCGGATCTCGGCGTCGGTGTTGTCCGGTCGGCAGGTAGAGGACGCGCTTTGGCAGGCAATCAGATTCTGGATCTGGTTGCGGTAGAGGTTCAACGACCAATCCCAACCGGTGTAGCGACCGTTGAAGCCCAGCTCCAGGTTCTTGCTCTCTTCCGGTTTCAGCGCGGGGTTCTCATAACCCGGATAGTAGAGATCGAGGAAGGTCGGTGCCTTGAAGGCAGTACCGTAACTCAGGCGCACATTATGGTTGTCATCGAGATCCAGCCCGCTGGCCGCTGACCAGGTGTTGTGGCGGCCATATTGCTTGTTGTCATCGGTACGACCAGAGAGCTCCCACAGCAGGGCCTGCCAGCGGTAGCTGCCCACCACGAACAGACCCGTGTTGTCGCGATCCGGGGCATTGAATGACTGACCATAGCTGCGTGTATCGGATTTCAGCTGCTCCTGCTGCCAGTCAGCCCCACCGGTCAGGTTGAGCCCCTCGACACCACTCCAGCTGTTGATCCAGGAGAAGCGGGTCAGCCCGGTGTGGATGGGCTCCGCACTGGACTCCCCTTTGCTCTCCAGCCAGCTCTTCAGTTTGTTCTCGCCGTAGCTGGCCTCCAGCCGGCTGCTCAGCGCACCGCTCTGATACTTGAGGCCGCCATCGTACTGGAACGCCTGCACCCGGCTCTGATCGGCCGACTGATACGCATCATCCATCTCGGTCTGGTTGTCATAGCCCTGGGCGTTGAAATCGGCACTCCATGCGTCGTTGAAAGCATGATTCAGTCCGAACTGGCCGTTCAGGCTGTCAAAGCCATCCCGATCCGGCTGCTGGGCATTGGCCACCACGTCGAACCCATCGGTGCGCTCGTAGCCGATCATCATATTCATGTCGGTCTGCTGGCCCAGAGTCTGCACGGTACGCAGCTGGCCCTGACCGTAGCCATTGCTGCCCACACCGCCTTTCAGGTGGGTCTCGCTGCCATTCTTGGCGGATGTCTTGGTGATCAGGTTGATGACGCCGCCGATGGCGTCCGAGCCATACACGGCCGCCCGCGGGCCACGGATGTACTCGATGCGTTCGATATTGCCGAGCGGGATCTGGCTGAGATCCGGCGTGCCGGCCACCATGGCCGCGATGGGGCGCCCATTCATCAGCACCAGTGAATGGTTGGAGTTGGTACCACGGATGAACAGGCTGCTCATGTGGCCTCGGCCACCCAGGGTAGTGATCTGCACGCCGGGCAGCGTCTTCAGCAACGCTGGCAGGCTCTGCACCTGGCGGGACTCGATCTCGGCGCGATCGATCACCACAACGGGAGCCAGTACAGAGCTGATGGGTTGCTCCACCCGATTGGCGGTGATGACCAGGGTAGGATTGACGGGGATGGTGGTCTGGGCAAAGGCCGCCGTTGGCAACAGGGCAGCCGCCAATAATTTCTTGGACATGAGAGATCCTTAAGTTCGCGTAAGCATCTACTTCGTGGCCGGTTTCTCTCGGCCCGAAATACGAACTTTGGCAGGTCTTCGGGCTGGGGGGCTGATGGCCTACGGCGACGGCTTCCCACCTGTGGCAGTGCCCTGATGTCGCTTCGTTCCCCCTTACCGCTGCGCGCCAGCTCCGGATTTTCACCGGATTCCCTATTAAGCATGATGCGCCAAAGCGCAGGGATTATAGGCAGAGCAGAGGTGGATGTATAGCCATCCAGATTTCTATTTCTTGCCACCCAGTGCGGCCAACCGCTGCTTCGCACCCTCCATCACCGCCTGTACACCGGGATGGGAGAGGTGACGACCGGCCGACACCAGATAGTAGGAGAGCGTCACCTCGGTCAGGGTTGCAATCCGTTCGACACCGTAGAGTCGCTCGATCTCGTCGGCCATGGCCAGCGGCGCCGGAAAGATCCCCATCCCCGCCTTGCCGAACGACTTCATCAGGGTCGAATCATCGAACTGGCCGACCAGATGGGGATGGATGCCCTGCTGCCGATACCAGGCCAGCAGGCAGTCATGGGTCGCCGACTTCTCCCCCGGGATCAGCAGCGGCAACCCTTCGAGGGAAGCAGGAAAACCCTGCCGCGCCCTGGCAGCCAGCTCGGGGCTGGCAAACAGCGCCAGCGGGCTGCGTCCCAGCTCGTGGTTGTAGCCGCGCACCCCGCTGTCGGGGGGAAGCGGGCGATCGATCAGCACCATGTCCAGCTTGTGGCTGGCCAGCTCGCTGAACAGCTGTTCCGCCCGCTCTTCATGGCACACCAGCCGCAGCGGGGTGGCCAGCGCCATGGCGGGCGCCAGCAGCTCGAACGCCAGGGTGCGGGGCACGGAGTCGGCGATCCCCACCTGCATGGTCAGCTCCTGGCTGACATGGCGCAGGGTATGCTCGAGATCGGCGCCGAGCGAGAAGATGGCGCCGGCCTGTTCGAGCGCCTGGCGACCGGCGGCGGTCAGGGCAAGCCGCCGCCCCACCCGGTTGAACAGCGCTACCCCGAGGGAGAGCTCCAGCTCGGCCACCTGACCGCTGACGGTCTGCGGCGTGAGGTGCAACTGCTCGGCGGCCCGCGTCACACTACCGCTGCGCGCCACGTGCCAGAAGTAATAGAGCTGTTTGTAGTTGAGCATCGGGCCCCTTATCAGTTTTTACCGAACAATCATCAATCAAAATCTGATTTTATCGAAACATCTTGCACTCTAGCATGCAACCACCCTGTGAATTGCCTCCTGCGAACTCCCATGCTGGATGTTGTTGTACTCTTTTTCCTGTTTGGCCTGCTGGCCGGTCTGGTGCGCTCCGAGCTCAAGCTGCCGCCCGCGCTCTACGATACTCTCTCCCTCTTTCTGTTGCTGGCCATCGGCCTCAAGGGCGGCGTCGGCCTGGCGCAGCAATCGCTGCAACCGTTATTACCGCAACTGGCACTGGTGATCCTGCTCGGCATGCTGCAGACCCTGGCCGGGTTTGCCGTGCTGCGCCTCAAGATGAACCGGGCCGATGCCGCGGCCACCGCCGCCCACTACGGCTCGGTCAGCGTGGCGACCTTTGCGGTCGGGGTGAACTGGCTCACCGAGCGCGGCATCAGCTTCGAATCCCAGCTCTCCATCTTCCTGGCGGTGATGGAGATCCCCGCCATCCTGGTCGGCATCGTGCTGGCCCAGGGGATAAGCCGGCAGACCCGCTGGCGCCGGCTGGCCCATGAAACCTTCCTCGGCAAGGGAGTCACCCTGCTGCTGGGCGGCATGGCCATCGGCTACCTGGCCGGTCCCGACGGGATCGCCCCGCTCAAACCCCTGTTCGTCGACCTGTTCAAGGGGGCGCTGGCGCTGTTCCTGCTGGAGATGGGCCTCATCGTCGCCCGCCAGTGCCAGGACCTGCGCCGCCACGGCCTGTTCCTGCTCGGCTTCGCCCTGCTGATGCCGCTCGCCTCGGCTAGCCTCGGCCTGGTGATCGGCCAGCTGATGGGGCTCTCCCTCGGTGGCCTGACCCTGCTGGCTACCCTGGCAGCCAGCGCCTCCTATATCGCCGTGCCGGCCACCATGCGCATCGCCGTCCCTCAGGCCAATCCGGGCCTGTCGCTCAGCGCCGTACTGGGGGTCACCTTCCCGTTCAACATCATGCTGGGGATCCCGCTCTACCACAGCTGGGCCCGCCACTTCACGGAGTAGCCACATGCAGACCGAGATCCGCACCCTGCTCACCGTCATCACGGAAGCGAACCTGGAACCCACCCTGCTGCGCACTCTCACCCGAGAGGGGCTGCGCGGCTACACCATCACCGATGCCAGAGGCCGCGGCGACCACGGTGAGCGCAATGCCAGCTGGAGCGAGAGCGGCAACATCCGGCTGGAGGCGATCTGCAGCCGCGAACAGGCGGAACGCCTACTCGCCCACCTGCAGAGTCGCTACTACCCCGACTATGCCATGGTCGCCTTTTTGCAACCGGTCGAAATCGTGCGACCCGAAAAATTCTGAGCCGGCTTGCCGGCTCTTTTTGCCAACCAGAGACAAACGTTTGACTGCAAGGAGTCATCAGCCATGAATACCCCTCCCCTGATCGGCCTGGTAATGGGATCCGACTCCGACTGGCCCGTGATGCAGGCCGCTGCCCGCATCCTCAAGGAGCATGGCGTCCCCTATGAGGCGCGCGTGGTCTCGGCCCACCGCACCCCGGATCTGCTGTTCGAATATGCCGCCAGCGCCCGTGAACGTGGCCTGCGCGCCATCATCGCCGGGGCCGGCGGCGCAGCCCATCTGCCGGGCATGGTGGCCGCCAAGACCACCATTCCGGTGCTGGGTGTGCCCATTCCGACCCGCCAGCTCAAGGGGATGGACTCCCTGCTCTCCATCGTCCAGATGCCCAAGGGGGTGCCGGTCGCCACCTTCGCCATCGGCGAGGCGGGCGCCGCCAACGCCGGCCTGTTCGCGGTCTCCCTGCTCTCCGTCGCGCAAGACGGCGATGCCCCCCGCTACCAGCAGCAGCTCGACGGTTTTCGCGCCAACGAACGCGACCGGGTGCTGGCCCTCACCCTGGAGGACCCGGCATGATACTGCCACCCGCCACCCTCGGCATGCTGGGGGGCGGCCAGCTCGGCCGCTACTTCGTGATGGCCGCCCACCGCCTCGGCTACAAGGTGGTGGTGCTGGATCCCGATCCCGCCAGCATCGCCGGCGCTGCTGCCGATCACCATATTGTTGCCGCCTATGACGACCCGACCGCCCTGCACGATCTGGCCAGCCGCTGCGCCGCCGTCACCTGCGAGTTCGAGAACGTGCCAGCCACCGCCCTGGCCCTGCTGGAGCAGTACCAGCCGGTACGCCCGGCCGCCGGTGCCGTGCGCATCTGTCAGGATCGCCGCGAAGAGAAGGCCTTCTTGAGCAGAGCCGGCATCCCGGTCGTCCCCAACCAGACCCTGCAGCCGGGTGAGCCGCTGCCGACGCTGCCCGCCTCTCTCTTCCCCGCCATCCTCAAGACCGCCCGCGAGGGATACGACGGCAAAGGCCAGTGGACCATTCAGGCCGCCGACCAGCTGCCAGCAACGCTGGCCGCCAGCGGCGTACCCTGCGTGCTGGAACAGCGGCTGACGCTGGAGGGTGAGTTTTCCCTGACCCTGGCCCGCAGTCCGAGCGGTGCCATCGGTGCCCTGCCGCTGGTGCAGAACTGGCACAGCGGCGGCATTCTGGACCAGACCCGCTCCCCGGCCAAGGTGCCGGCGCTGGAGGCCGACGCCAGACGCATCGCCGAACAGCTGATCGCCGCCCTCGACTACGTCGGCGTGCTGACGGTGGAGTTCTTCCTGGTGGCAGGGAAGCTGCTGGTCAACGAGCTGGCGCCGCGCCCCCACAACTCGGGCCACCCCAGCCTCGACAACGCCGAGTGCAGCCAGTTCGAGCTGCAGGTGCGCGCCCTGTGCGATCTGCCGCTGCCCGCCCGGATCGCCGTGCGCCCCGCCATGCTGCTCAACCTGCTGGGGGATCTCTGGCAGGCCGGCACGCCCGACTGGGCCGCCCTGCTGGCACTGCCCGGCGTGCATCTGCACCTGTACGGCAAGGGGGAACCCCGCCCCGGCCGCAAGATGGGCCATGTCACCATCACCGCCGCCGACTGGCCAACGGTGGAAGAGACCTGCCACCGGGTGCGCCAGCTGCTGGGGCTGCCGCCACGCTGAGCGCTTAACCGTGCACAAAAAAAGACCCGGGCCAGGCCCGGGTCTTTTCATTGCTTGCTGCGACAGGCGGGTGATCAGGCCCGCTCCACCGATACCGGCGCCGGCAGGCGGATGGTGAGGGAGAGCACCAGCGCCACCACCAGCAACACCAGGATCAGGTTGAAGGTCGCCATGAAGCCGCCGAACAGGGAGGCTACGATGGAGCCGATGATGCTGCCCAGACCAAAGCCCAGATAGATGACGCCGTAGTTCTTGGTCAGGTTGTTGAGACCGAAGAAGTCGCTCACCAGCGAGGGGTAGACGGTGATGGTGCCGCCGAAACTGAACGCCACGCAGGCCACCGCCACGAAGAACAGGTTGGCGTTGAGCGGCACGAACAGCAGCAGCGCCATGCCGGCCAGGGTAATCAGCTGGGCGATGGTAATGACCCGGATGCGGGACATCTTGTCGGAGAGGATGCCCAGCACCAGCCGGCCGCCCAGGTTGGCCATGGCGATGATGGCGACGGCGTTGGCGGCGACCACGGCCGGCAGGCCCACCATGTTCTCGCCAATGTCCTTGGCCACGCCGATGACGTAGAGACCGCTCATGCAGGCGGTGAGGAACATCAGCGCCAGCATCCAGTACTGCGGCTTGCGCATCGCCTCGGCCAGGGTGAAGTCGCGGCTCTCGCTCTGCTGCACGGCGGCCGCCTGCTTGGGCGCATCCTTCATCAGCATGCCACCCACCAGCACCATGGACATGGCGATCAGCCCCCACAGCTGGAAGGTGGTCTCGAGACCGTTGCTGGAGAGCAGCAGCAGGTTGATGTACTTGAAGCCCAGGCTGCCGAGGCCGTAGGCACCGATGGAGCAGGCGGAGATGAGCCCCTTGCGCTCCGGGAACCACTTCACGCAGTTGGAGAGGGTCATCAGGTAGCCAGTACCGTCGGCAAAACCGACCAGGATGCCGGCGCAGAGGTAGAGCATCGCCAGGTTGCTGGCGTGGGCGGTGAGGAAGAAGCCGATGCCGAGCAGCACGCCGGCACCCAGGGTGACGTTGCGCACCCCGAACCGCTCCTGCAGCTTGCCCGCCAGGGAGGAGGCCACCGCCAACGAGAGGCTGAGCAGGCCGAAGGCGAAGGCGACCTGGCTGACCGGCTCGTCCAGCTTGTCGGAGAGCTGGGCGTTGAACAGGCTCCAGGTGTAAACGGATCCCAGCGCGAACTGGGTGATGATGGTCCCCAACAGGGTGAGGTAGCGGGTGCGATTCATCTCTTTGGTCATGATGCGTCTCGGTCAATGGCCTTAAGGAAACTGGGGCCACTATAGGCAAGACGCCACTCCCGCCGACCGATTAAGGCATGAAATGCAGATCGGCGGGAATGAATGACAATCAGAGCCGCATCAGCTGACGGAACGCCTTGATGTTGCTGCGGCTGACCGGCACCTCGAACGGCAAGTCATGGAGCCGGATGAGATAGGTGCTGTTGAACCAGGGCACTATCTCGCGGATCTTGTTGATGTTGACGCAGTAGGAGCGGTGACAACGGAAGAACCCCTCGGCAGGCAGCCGGCTGACGAACTCGCTGAGGGTCATGGTCATCACGTAGCGATCATCGCGGGTGTAGACATAGGTGAGCTTCTCGTCGGCTTCCGCGTAGTAGATCTGCTCGCAGGGGGTGACGATGATGCGCTCCCCCTTCACCAGATTGACGGTGCGATTGTGCGGCGTGCCCGGCTCGCTCCCCTGCCCCGTCTGCGACTTGCCAGCCAGCTCGAGCTTTTGCAGCAGACTGATGAGGCGCGGTTCGTTGTAGGGTTTGAGGATGTAGTCGAACGCCTCCAGCTCAAACGCCTCCACCGCAAACTCCTTGTAGGCGGTAACGAACACGATGTGGGGCGGATGGCTCGACTTGTGCAGGTTCTTGGCCAGCAGCAGGCCGTCAATGGAGGGGATCTGGATGTCGAGGAACACCACGTCCACCTCGTGATCCTGCAGGTATTTGAACGCCTCCAGCCCATCCTCGAAGCTAGCCACTATCTCGATGGTGCTGTGCTGCCCCACCAGGTAGGCCAGCTCCTCACGAGCCAGATATTCGTCTTCCACTATGATGGCTTTCAGCATGGCAATGCCTCGCGAGTCAGACACTTAACTTCCTCAATGATGGCCTTCAGCATGGCATCGACTCCTGATCCGGCAGATAGAAACTTACTTCGGTACCCGGCTCCAGCCGCTTGAGGTGCAGGCCATCGCCATAGAGCAGCTTGACCCGCTGATGAACGTTCATCAGGCCGATACTGCGGCTCTCCACCCGGCCGGCGGCGACCCCGTCGATCACCTCCTGGCTGATGCCGTAACCGGTATCGCGCACCGCCACCCGGATGCCGCCCGCCAGCTGCTTCACCTCAATGGTGACACGACCCGGCGCGCTGCGGGGCTGGATGCCGTGCAGGATGGCGTTTTCCACCAGCGGCTGCAACAGCAGGCTCGGCACCTGGATGTGCACGTCGTCCACCTCGAATACCACCTCCAGCTTGTCACCGAAGCGGGCCTGCTCGATAGCCACGTAGTCGCGCACCTGCTGCAGCTCCTCTTGGATGTCGATGAGGGTATCCCCCTTGTTGAGGTTGTAGCGCAGGTAGTCCGCCAGATTGGCGATCAGCTGGCGCGCCTGCTGGGGGCGAATGCGGATCAGCGACGAGATGGCATTGAGGGCGTTGAACAGGAAGTGCGGGTTGATCTTGCTCTGCAGCGCGGTGAACTCCGCCTTGCGGGTCATCTCCTTGAGCTGCTCGATGCGTGACACCTCCATCTGAGTGGAGATGAGCTGGGAGAGGCCCACCGCCATCTCCTTGAGGGAGCTGGTGATGCTGTGGGTGCGACGGTAGTAGATCTTGAGGGTGCCACTCACCGAGCCGTTTTCCCGCAGCGGAATAATGATGACCGAGTGGAAATCGGAGAGGTGATACTGGCGCAGATCGTTGTTGATGATGATCTGGTCCAACAGCACCGCCCGCTGGGTCATGTCGCTGATGGCGTGGTGCTCGTCCAGCTCGTAGTAATCCTTGCCCACCCCCACATAGGCCAGCACGTCGCGGGTGTCGGTGATGGCCACCGCATCGGCGCTGATCTCGCTGCGAATGATGGCGCACACCTGGCTCAGGGAGTGGCGATCGATGTTCTGGAAAAACGGCAGCGTCTTGTTGGCGATGTCGAGCGCCAGCTTGGCCTGCTTGGCGGCGATCAGCTCCTTCTCGTCATCCAGATCCTGCACCAGCTTGATGATGAGGCCGATGCAGAGCGCCCCGGCGATCATCGGGTAGGCGATGTGGCTGACGATCTCGACGCCCACAGCATGGGGCTCGGTCAGCAGCCAGATGAGCAGCATGGTGAGCCCTTCACACAGCATCCCCGCCAGAATGCCGTACAGCCAGAGCCGCGACTTGCGACAGCGCAGGTGCAGCCAGGTGGCGAGCAGGCCGGCAATGATGCTGGCGATGAGGCACGGGATCGAGGTGTGGCCATCCATGTCGATGAGATAGCGGTGCAGACCGGAGATGACTCCGGCCGGAATGCCGACCCAGGGACCGAACAGGATGCCGCCTGAGATGATGGCGATGATCCGCACGTTGATGAGGGCCCCTTCCACCGGAATGCCGGTATAGGTGCTGAACACCGCAAACAGGCAGAAGATCGCCGCCACCAGCACCAGCTCGGCCGGGGTGTGGTCCCGCTTCTGGAACAGCCGCTGGAACGGCCGGGTACGGGTCAGGAAGAACAGGGTCATCAGCATCAGCGCCGCCCGTTCGAACACCGCCAACAACATCATCTGATTTTCGAGCAAAGCTGGGATTCCATATCTATGACTAAAGAGAGGACAAGGCGCGGGATCATACCCCGTATCCCGTGTCAGCTCATTCCGAATAGTGGGGTACAGATTAAGCTTCGCCGCGGGCGGGTCGATAGATGAGTGACCCCCGGCAGCGGGGTAACCTCGATATCCAGGAGATAATCATATGTCTCAGAAAGGAGTTCTGGTGGCACTACTGGCTGGTTGCTGCACGATGGCGGCTCAGGCCGACACACAAACCAATCAGCTCACCTGGCCTGCCACCGCCAGCAAGAGTACCGGGATGGAAATTTCGCTCACCCACCCGGGTCAGCAACCGGTCAATTCCGTTTCCACATCCAGCCCGGTCCAGACCGAGGCCATCAACCTCAGCAATCCGGACTTCAACACCACCTATCAATTGCAGGCCCGCACCCTGTATGCCAGTTTGCCCGAACAGGCCGGCACCGACTTCAAGCTGGCGCTCAACGGCCAACCACTGCCACAACACCATGCCCTGCCTCTGACCCAGGCCACCCGCTACTTCCTCAGCTATCTGGCTCCGGCAGCCAAACCGGACCAGACTGGCGAAGCGGCCTATGAACTGCTGGTCTACTGGCACGGTTGACCATCCAGGAAGGCATGCCCGGCATGCCTTCATTTTCATTCCGGTTCGGCCTGCATTTGCATGATGGCCTGTCTGACAATCCCGTAGGCATGCTGCAACGGCTGCAATGCCCTCGGCAATCCCTGCGGCCCGAGCCCGGCAGATTCTGTCTCGCTGCACACGGCAACCAGTTTCATCGCTCCCATGATCCTGGCCCCACCCTTCAGACGGTGCACATAGCCGAGAAAACGGGCCAGTTCACCACCCTCTGCGGCTTGCTGCAGACCCAGCAGATCATCGTCGCTGGCCCGCACAAATTCATGCAACAAGGGCAGCATCAGCGCAGGCTGATTGCCGGTCAATGGTCCGAGACACTGCTTGATCTCCTGCACACAGCCCTCGATTTCCCGCTGCTCCTCATGCTGCATGTGGCGACACAGGCAGCGCTCCAGCTCTTCCAGCCCTACTGGCTTGAACAGGCAGTCGTCCATGCCGGCAGTCAGCCCCTCGCTCACCTGCTCCTGGCGGGCATCCGCCGTCAACCCCAGGATGAGGCAACGATGCGTACCCCGGCTCAGCTCCAGAGCACGATACTGGCGGGTCAGTTCAAAGCCGCTCATGCCAGGCATGTTGAAGTCGGTGATCATCACGTCAAAGGGTGTGTTGGCAGACAGTGCCAGCGCCTCGCGCCCCGACTCGGCCGCCGTGGCATCATGCCCGAGGTATGCCAGTTGCTGGCTGACCAGCAGCCGGTTGGTGGGGTGATCGTCCACTATCATGACCCGCAGTCGCCGGTGATGCCCTGTCATCGTGCCCAATGCCACGAGTGTGACTGATTCGACGGCGCTCGCCAGCGGCAATTTCATCTCGATGCTGATGCACGTGCCGTGGCCGGGCTCGCTCTCCAGCAGCAGCGAGCCTCCCATCGACTCGCACAGCGAGCGAGAGATCATCAGTCCGAGACCGGTCCCGGAGCGCTGGATGTGCTCGGGCTGCCTGGCCTGACCAAAAGGCTGAAACAGCCTGGCTTGCTCCGCAGGCGCAATCCCTATGCCCGTATCCCGGATCACCAGTTGCAAGGTGCACCAGCCGTCGCTGGTTTTTGATTGCAGCTCGACCCGCACCGATCCCTGATCGGTGTACTTGATGGCATTGCTGATGAGATTGGAGAGGATCTGCTTGTAGCAGATGCCATCAATCTGTACCCAGCGGGGCTCGCCGGCGGCGAGGTCCAGTTGCAGGTTCTTTTGTCTGGCCAGCGCAGTGAATACGGTGACCACCGAGGCCGTCAGCGCCGTGATTTCATGGGGTTCCGGCCTCAGTTCAAGCCGGCCGGACTCGATCTTGGATATATCCAGAATATCGCCAATCAGGCTCAGCAGATCCCTGGCCGAACCATGGGCGATGGAGAGTGAAGTCTTGTCCTCCTCATGCAGTCGATCGCGGCGCAGGGTCAGTTCCAGCAAACCAATGATGGCATTCATGGGCGTGCGGATCTCGTGGCTCATGGTGGCCAGAAAGGTCGACTTGGCACGATTGGCCTCCTGGGCATCCTGACTGGCCAGGGCCAGCTCTTCGAGCAGCCGCAGCCGCTCGCTCACGTCGATCCAGCCACCGATTCCGCCCTGAACATTTCCCTCCAGGTCATAGTAGGGCTGTACCCAGTGATAAACGGCCACGGACCCCGTCGCCATGGAGAGGCGATGATCCCCTTGCCTGGCACAGCGCACCGTACGCGCGGTGCTCAAATCCTCGAACAGGGGAGCCAGAAAAGGCCAGCGCTGCACATCGTCCGCCATGGTGGAGCCCAACAGACGGCTCTTCTCCTCGCCAAAGAAGCTGGCATAAGTGCTGTTGCAGAGCACCAGCCGATCCTCTCGATCTCTGGCATAGATGGGGTGGGGTGTGCCGTCCACCAGATCTTCGATGAACTTGAGCTGGGCACTCAAAGCCATCTCGGCTGCCCGGCGCTGGCGCACCTGTTTGTGCAAAGAGAGGCCCCATAGGCCGATCCAGATGGTCAGCAGCATGATCAAGGCAATGATGCCGCCAAATTCCCGTACCAGCTCCTGCCAGGTGATGGCCTCCTGCTGGGTACTGACGCGCCAGCGATTGGAGAGTCCCTCCAGCTCATCCGGCGGAATGATGGCAATCACCCGATCCAGAATGTCGCGCAACATATGCTGCTTGGGCGAAACGGCAAACGCCGCCCCGATCGGGATGGAGTCGAACAACTCTCCCGTGATGAGCAGACTGTCCGGAAACTTGCTGTTGATGTAGTACTTGGCGACCCGCAACGGCAACACGGTCACGTCGCAGGTCTCGGTCGCCACGCAGCGCAGCGCATCTTCGATCCGTTCGAACTTTCTGGTGGTCAGCTTGCCATACTCGTCCTCTATCGCCTGCTCGGAGATGAAGTCCTTGATAATGGCGACCGTACCGGTCTTGAGCAGCGTCTCCGGTGCCGTCGCCTCATGGCGGACCCCCACCACATAGGCCAGCGGGTCGAGCACAAAGGCACGGCTGAACAGGTAACGACTGCGACGCTCTTCCGATGGGCTCAACACCGCGATGTCCACCTGCCCACCATCCAGCAACTGCAACATCTGCCCTGGCGTCTTGACCGGCACCACCTCTATTTCCACCCCCAGCTTCGCTCGCAACACCTGCAGCAAATCGGCCACCACCCCGTGCAAGGTGTCATTGATGTCGAGAAAACTCAGCGGCGGCACCCCGCTGTTGACGGCCATCCGGATTTTTTTCTGCTGACCCAGCCAGGCCCACTGCTCGCTGGTCAGCTCGACCTTGCTGGCCCCGATAGAGAGGCCGCCGCCATTCCAGCGTTTGGCAATTTCCTCCCGCTTGCCTTCCAGAATTTCATCCAGCGCAATATTGATGATTTTTTTAAGCCGCTGATTTTTTCTTTCCAGCGAAAACGAAAAACCATGGGTGTCTATATAAAGAGGTTTCAGTAATTGAATGCTGTCTTGATAAAATTTATTGACGATGAAGTTCCCGGAAATCATGTCCAGCATGACGGCATCGACCTGGCCATATGCAACCGCAGAAAGTGCGCTATAACGAGAGGAATACATTTTTATCTGAACCTTGGGCAGGTAGCGCATCACATCCAGCGCCGGCAGATAATACTCCGGGACGGCCACCGTTCTTATATCACGCTCCTTTACGTGAATATTCTTATATATGGCCGGATCATCCGGCATATATTTATCGGTCAACAATAATTGCTGCTCTTCTTCATAGGCATTGGAGGTGCTCAGCAGATCGACCTCTCCCCGCTTGAGCGCAGCAATGGCCGCGGCGCGAGACGGCAGATTCTTTACGACGATCTCGACACGCAACAGATGACTCAGCATGCCGACAATGTCGGCGGTGACGCCTTCGTAAGCATTGGCACGCAGGGTGATGTCCATCGGAGGATTGTCGGGCATGGGTACCCCGAGCACCAGCCGGCCACGATTTCTCAACCACAGCCAATCTTCCGCATGCAGTGGCAGGGTCTGCTTCTCGAGGTACTCGCTGTCATTGCGCGCATAGACATGCAGATAGGGCGCCGCCAGCTCATGAGCCGAAGCCCATGAAGCGCAGCAACAGACCAGCAGAGCTGCAAACCAATGCCTCATGGTCACAGCAACTCTTGACGCTTGGCCAGGCTGATCAGATCAACCATGGTGGTGACATTGAGCTTTTGCATCAGCCGACTCTTGTAGGTGCTGACCGTCTTCTCGCTCAGCAGCATGCTCTCTGCAATCTGCTTGTTGGTGTGCCCCTGGCATATCTGCAACAAGACGCTCATCTCTCTATCCGAGAGTGCCGACAAGAGATCTTTCCGATCGACTTCATGGGCATTCTTGGCGCCAGCAATCACATCGCGAGGGAAATAAAGCTGACCTTTCCCTACCTTTACCAGCACTGTTTTCAGCAAGGAAAGGTCATCCAGCTTGGATATGAAACCGTTGGCACCGGCTTGCAGACAACGCACCATAATATGATGCGTAGCTTGTGCCGACAATATGACCACCTTGATATCAGCATCCATCTCTTTCAGTCTTTTGATCACCTCAATGCCGTCCAGCCGGGGAATTCCGATATCCAGCACGACCATATCAGGCTGATATTTCCGCGCCATCGAAACTGCATCAACACCATTATCAACTTCGGCAACAATATGATGATCATCCTGCTGCAGCAGGATATTTACAGCCATTCTGATGGCAGGGTGATCATCTACTACCAATATTTTTGCCATATACTTTCCTGTCATTACTCCATTTGATTCAACGTATATTAACTACAAAGTCGCGAATTCAGATAATAACTGCAACACCCATGGTGCATAGGAGAGAAGAGGCCAACTGCCGGTTCTGGTACGCTTCT
>NZ_JAPCIV010000059.1:0-16156 GCF_027707585.1 Aeromonas sp. QDB39
GGGAGTCACATGGAAGATCAGATCCTGGAAAACGGGAAAAGTTCCGTTCAGACCGCTATTTGTGTATAAGAGTCAGGTGGTGAACTGGTGCCCCACGCCCAGAATGGCGCCGAGATCCTGCACGCCTACGTCCAGCACACCTTCGGCAACATGGGCAGCGGTTTCCTCGCACTGCTCATCTTCATCGCCTGTCTGGTGACGGCCGTCGGCCTGACCTGCGCCTGCGCCGAGTTCTTCGCCCAGTACCTGCCGCTCTCCTACCGCACCCTGGTGTTGCTGCTGGGCGGCTTCTCCATGCTGGTTTCGAACCTGGGACTGAGCCACCTGATCCAGCTCTCGGTGCCGGTGCTGACCGCCATCTATCCCCCCTGCATCGTGCTGGTGGTGCTGAGCTTCACCCTGCGCTGGTGGGGCAACGGCACCCGGGTGGTGGGGCCTGTCATGCTGATCAGCCTGCTGTTCGGTCTGATCGACGGGCTCAAGGCCTCGGCCCTGGCCGGTCTGCTGCCGGCCTGGAGCCTCGCCCTGCCCCTGAACGAGCAGGGGCTGGCCTGGCTGCCGCCCTCGCTGTGTGCCCTGCTGCTGGCGGCCCTCTGGGATCGCCTGCAGGGTCGCCCACAGGTGGCGTCTGTCAGCAAGAGCGCGGCCTGAATGCAAAACCGGCCTTCTGGCCGGTTTTGGTGGCGGAAACAATGAACAAGGCGCCCGAGGGCGCCTTGTTGTTTTTACTCCCGCATCGCCAGTCTGGCGCTGAAGATGCCACCCTCCAGCCGGGTCTCTATCTGCCAGCCCAGCTTCTCGCAGATACGCTGGATGATGGTGAGGCCGCAGCCGTAACCGAGGATCTGATCCGGCGCGGCGGCGGTGGGGTTGCTGATGGTGAGCACGGGGCCGGCCAGCTCGATGTCGATGTGCCCCTCGGCGTAGCTGAGGGCATTCTTCAGCAGGTTGCCGAGCGCAATGGCGAGCAGGGAGAGGGGGGCCAGCGCCTCGCTCTCATCGTCCAGCTGCAACCGGATATCCAGCTCCTCCCGCTGCAGCAGCGGGGCGAGGCGGGCCAGCTCCTGGCGAATGAGCGGCGCCACCTGCTGGGGCGGGCGTTCCACCGGCTCCTTGCGGCCCAGCAGCAGAAAGGTCTCGGTGAGCAGCGCCATCTCGTCGGCGGCAGCGCGAATGCGGGTGGTGGCGCGGGCGGCGGGCGCGGGCAGATCGCTCACCTTGCCGAGCAGGGCGGCCGAGCCCTGGATCACCATGTTGGGGGTGCGCAGCTCGTGGCTGGCGAAGCGGCTGAACTCCTGCTCGCGGGCAAACACGGCGGCCACCTCCTGCTTGCCGGCCAGCAGCGCCAGCTCGATGTCCCTGAGCTCCTGCCAGGGGGCGTCGGGCACGAAGTCGGCCTGATCCGGGGTGAGGTGGGCGACCCGCTGCTGCAGCCGCTGCAGCGGCCGGGTGATGTGGCGCACCAGCCAGATGCCGAAGCCGATGCAGCCGAGCAGCAGGGCCAGCCCGATCAGCCGGGTCGCCAGGTGCAGCTGATCCTCGTAAGGATCCAGGTAGTCGTCGGCATCGTCGTTGAACACCAGGTAGAGCAGCCCCTCACCGGACGGATGGGGCCGCACCAGGAAGTGCTTGTCCTCGTCCCCCAGCACGTGTTCGTAGAAGCCCGGGCGCTGGTAGGGCTTGAGCCAGACCGGCAGGCGGCCGGCCTCGGTCCAGTAGCTGGAAAACTGACGCGGGCTGGGGGCGGGGGCCGCCATGCCGAGCCGCAGCCAGTCGTCGCTGTAGCGGGTCACCTCGGCCTCCAGCCAGTGGCGCAGGCTGAGCTCCTCCATCTTGTCCTCGGCCACCACCATCAGCAGGCTGATGATGACCAGCAGCAGCAGGCCGGCGCCGCTCAGGGTGAGGATCAGCCGACGGCGCAGGCTGGGCAGGCTCATGATGGCCTCCCTGCGGGCTGAGTCAGGCAGCGCTGGCGGCTCATCATGGGGTCACCAGCCGATAACCCTGACCGTGCAGGGTTTCCAGCATGGGGGTGGGGAAGGGCTTGTCGAGGGCATTGCGCAGGGCATAGATGTGGCTGCGCAGGGCGTCGGAGTCCGGCTCCTCGTCGCCCCAGACGGTGTCGAGCACCTCCTGGCGAGTGACCAGGGCGGGGGCCCGACGGGCCAGCAGGGTGAGGATCTGGAACGGGATCTTGCCGAGCTTGAGTTCAACCCCGGCCCGGGTAGCGCGGCCGCTGGCGGGATCCAGGGTCAGCTCGCCCACGCACAGCGCCCCCATGTCGCTGCGGGGGCCGCGCAGGGCCAGCGCCTGCAGCCGCACTTCCAGCTCCTCCATGGCGAACGGTTTGACCAGATAGTCGTCGCCGCCTGCCTTGAAGCCCGCCAGCTTGTCGTCCAGGCTGTCGCGGGCGGTGAGAAACAGCACTGGGGTCGGGATCCCCTGCTCCCGCAGGCGGGCCACCGTGCTGAGGCCGTCGAGGCGCGGCATCATGACGTCCATGATGATGACGTCGAAGCGCTGCTCGGCCAGCAACTGCAGGGCCGCCTGGCCGTGGTAGGCGCAGTCCAGCCGGTGGCCCGCCAGCTCCAGATAATCCATGATGGTTTCCGCGACCTGGGGATTGTCTTCCACCACCAGTATTTTCATGCTTTGATCTCCTGGTCTTGACCGGCATTTCACGGTCATCTCACACCGGATGAGGCATCCTGTGTGGCAGTGTAACCCCGAGGATCCCCGATGAAGAAGTCTCTCTGCACTCTCCTGCTGCTGATCTTGCTGCCATTCGGCGCTGCGCAGTCGGCGGAGTTCAAATTGACCGGTCGCACCACCTGGCAGCTGGGCCAGCTGATGGTCAACGGCATTCCCTTTGTGCTCGACGAGCAGACCCGCTTCAAGGACGGGCTGAGAGAGGACGATCTCGGCGGTACCTGGGTCGACCTGGAAGGGGTGGTCGAGGGTGAGCTGCGGCTTATTCGGGAGGTCGAGAAGCTGGAGGAGGATGACGAGATGGATCTGGAAGGGCCGGTGGAGCAGGGGCGGATCTGGGGTTATGTCACCTCGGACGACAGCCTGGCCCCGTTCGAAGGGCGCTGGCTGGAGCTGGAGTGCAAGTTTGACGGCATGCGCCTGAGCCGCTGCCGCGAGGATGACTGAGCCAGGCCGACGTGGCCATGGCGGAAAAATGGTACAGCTGGGTCCATAGTTAAACCTCGCACGGTTTGACCATGGGCCCTTTTTTATGACACGTACTTCCCTCCTGCTGCTGGCACTGCCGCTCTGCGCTCTGGCCGCCGATGGCGAGCTCTGGCTGGTGGAGCTGGAACACAACGATGGCCTGCGCCTGCAGTTTCAGGGCGCCGAACTCGAACTCGGCAACGCCGCGCTGAGCGGGGTGGCAGGCAACGATGAGCTCAGACCCGGCATGCGTCTGGCCATCCTCAGCCGTGACGGGGTCGCCGAGCGGATCGGCATGGCCGACGCCATCACCGGATTCTTGCCGACCAGCCAGTGGCGCCGGGCCGAAGCCTCCCTGCTGGCCGTCACGGGCCGAGCCCTGCGGCTGCAGGGGCTCGGCGTGCTGGCCTTCGATGAGGATACCCGCTGGCTGAATGGCAGCCCGGCCGATCTGCAACCGGGCCGCAAGCTGGTGCTCAGTCGTAACGAACAGGGCCGCCTGACCGAGATCCTGATAGCCAATCCGGAAGATGAACCAGAATAAGAACCATGTGACCCCATGACTTAATATATATTTTGCTAAATTAGAAATATCTTTTTATCTATATTAAAAAATGATTAAGTGATGAATAAAATAATAAAGTTAACGCTCTGATATTTCTTTTGTTAATATTGAAAATCCTCAGTTTATTATTTTATTAATATTATGCATGCATTGAAATGTGGTCTGGATCGCATATTGAAGCCAATGTGACTGATATTGTCGTACTCACATGTCACCTGCCGATATATAAGCGCTGGTGAATGTATGTCAATGTTCAATATATTGGGGTTGCTATGCAAAAACTAAAAATAACTGGCTTGTCATTGATCATATCCGGCCTGCTGATGGCACAGGCTCACGCGGCAGAGCCAGTCTATCCAGACCAGCTGCGCCTGTTTTCACTGGGCCAGGAGGTATGTGGCAACAAGTATCGCCCTATTACTCGAGAAGAAGCCCAGAGTGTTAAAAGCAATATTGTCAATATGATGGGGCAGTGGCAAATAAGCGGTCTGGCCAACGGCTGGGTAATAATGGGGCCGGGTTATAATGGTGAAATTAAACCGGGCTCGGCGTCCAATACTTGGTGTTACCCGGTCAATCCTGTTACCGGAGAAATACCAACCTTGTCTGCCCTGGATATTCCAGACGGTGACGAGGTAGACGTGCAGTGGCGACTGGTACACGACAGCGCGAATTTCATCAAGCCAACCAGCTATCTGGCGCATTATCTTGGTTATGCCTGGGTGGGCGGCAATCACAGCCAATATGTCGGTGAAGACATGGACGTGACCCGTGATGGCGATGGCTGGGTGATCCGTGGCAACAATGACGGCGGTTGCGAGGGGTATCGTTGTGGCGAGAAGACGGCCATCAAGGTCAGCAACTTTGCGTACAACCTGGATCCTGACAGCTTCAAACATGGTGATGTGACCCAGTCTGATCGTCAGCTGGTCAAGACGGTGGTGGGCTGGGCGATCAACGACAGCGATACCCCGCAATCCGGGTATGATGTCACCCTGCGTTACGATACCGCCACCAACTGGTCCAAGACCAATACCTATGGCCTGAGCGAGAAGGTGACCACCAAGAACAAGTTCAAGTGGCCACTGGTAGGGGAAACCGAACTCTCCATCGAGATTGCGGCCAACCAGTCCTGGGCATCCCAGAACGGGGGCTCTACCACCACCTCCCTGTCGCAATCCGTGCGGCCGACGGTGCCGGCCCGCTCCAAGATCCCGGTGAAGATCGAGCTCTACAAGGCTGACATCTCCTATCCCTATGAATTCAAGGCCGATGTCAGCTATGACCTGACCCTGAGCGGCTTCCTGCGCTGGGGCGGCAATGCCTGGTATACCCATCCGGACAACCGCCCGAACTGGAACCACACCTTCGTCATCGGGCCGTACAAGGACAAGGCGAGCAGCATTCGTTACCAGTGGGACAAGCGCTACATCCCGGGTGAAGTGAAGTGGTGGGACTGGAACTGGACCATCCAGCAGAACGGCCTGTCTACCATGCAGAATAACCTGGCCAGAGTGCTACGCCCGGTGCGGGCGGGGATCACCGGCGATTTCAGTGCCGAGAGCCAGTTTGCCGGCAACATCGAAATCGGTGCTCCGGTGCCGCTCGCGGCAGACAGCAAGGTGCGTCGTACCCGTAGCGTGGACGGCGGTGGTCAGGGCCTGAGGCTGGAGATCCCGCTCGATGCGCAAGAGCTCTCCGGGCTTGGTTTCAGCAACGTCAGCCTGAGCGTGACACCAGCTGCCAATCAATAACGACTGCGTGTTGTGGCAATAGAACCGGGCCTTTGGCCCGGTTGTTGTTTGTACTGGTCAGGCTTGTTAAAGGCTTGTACTTTCCATTTCCCCACTTATACTGGCGCCATCTTGTCGGAGTGCTGACCGTCGAACGACGCTAAGCTGAGACCGTTAATTCGGGATCCGTGGAACCTGATCAGGTTAAGACCTGCGAAGGGAAACAAGGGTAACTTGCGGGTTACCGCGCCGGGGCAAACCCTCGCTCGCCAAGAGCAGGGCCCCAGCCATCAAGGGTTCCGCCCACGATGGTTCAGGCGCACAGAGGGGGAGGCTGTCCCGTCCGGTTGTCCATAGGGCGCCGGGTTTCCAGACTAGGGAAACACCGGGACGGCAGAGCAGGGAAGATCCATGCCCGACTCACTCCCCCGAGCACACCCCGCCGCAAGTTCATCTTCTCCTCGAACTCCAGACAAGCAAACACCCATAACTTCAACCAGTTAATGTGAGTTTTGCTATGTCTACCAATGTTTCCGATACCGCCAAATCCAGCCGCCGCGAACAGCGCTCCAGCGCCCAGACCTTTATCGACAACCTCAAGGGGATGGCTCACCCCAACTCCCGCCGCATCTTTATCGAAGGTTCCCGCGCCGATATCCGGGTGCCCCTGCGGGAAATCCAGCTGGCCGACACCTTCGTTGGCGGTACCAAAGAGGCTCCCCAGTTCGAGCCCAACGAGCCGGTGCCGGTCTACGACACCTCGGGCCGTTACGGGGAGGAGGGGGTTGCCATCGATGTGCGCCGCGGCCTGCCGCGCCTGCGGGAGAACTGGGTGCTGGAGCGGGGTGACACCGACGCCCTGCCGGGGCTCAGCTCCACCTTCACCCAGGAGAGGCTGGCCGACGAGGGGCTGGATCACCTGCGCTTCGAGCACTTGCCAAAACCGCGCCGCGCCAAGCCGGGTCGCCGGGTGACCCAGCTCCACTACGCCCGCGCCGGTATCGTCACCCCCGAGATGGAATTTATCGCCATTCGCGAGAACATGGGGCGCGAGCGGGTAAGATCCGAACTGCTGCGCACCCAGCATCCGGGCCGCGATTTCGGTGCCCGCCTGCCCCAGAACATCACCCCCGAGTTCGTACGCGATGAGGTGGCCGCCGGTCGCGCCATCATCCCCAGCAACATCAACCACCCGGAAGCGGAGCCGATGATCATCGGCCGCAATTTCCTGGTGAAGATCAACGCCAACATCGGCAACTCGGCGGTCACCTCCAGCATCGAAGAGGAAGTGGAGAAGCTGGTCTGGTCGACCCGCTGGGGCGCCGACACCGTCATGGATCTCTCCACCGGCCGCTACATCCACGAGACCCGCGAATGGATCCTGCGCAACAGCCCGGTGCCCATCGGTACCGTGCCCATCTATCAGGCGCTGGAGAAGACCAACGGCATCGCCGAAGACCTCACCTGGGAGCTGTTCCGCGACACCCTGCTGGAGCAGGCCGAGCAGGGGGTGGACTACTTCACCATCCACGCCGGTGTCTTGCTGCGCTTCGTACCGATGACCGCCAAGCGCCTCACCGGCATCGTGTCGCGCGGCGGCAGCATCATGGCCAAGTGGTGCCTGTCCCACCACAAGGAGAACTTCCTCTACCAGCACTTTCGCGAGATCTGCGAGATCTGCGCCGCCTATGACGTGGCCCTGTCGCTGGGCGATGGTCTGCGCCCCGGCTCCGTCTATGACGCCAACGACGAGGCCCAGTTCGCCGAGCTGCGCACCCTGGGCGAGCTGACCAAGATCGCGTGGGAGTACGACGTGCAGGTGATGATCGAAGGGCCGGGTCACGTGCCGATGCACATGATCGAGCGCAACATGACCGAGCAGCTGGAGCACTGTCACGAGGCGCCGTTCTACACGCTGGGCCCGCTCACCACCGACATCGCGCCGGGTTACGATCACTTCACCTCCGGCATCGGCGCCGCCATGATCGGCTGGTATGGCTGCGCCATGCTCTGCTACGTCACCCCCAAGGAGCATCTGGGGCTGCCCAACAAGGAGGACGTGAAGCAGGGGCTCATCACCTACAAGATTGCCGCTCACGCCGCCGATCTGGCCAAGGGGCACCCGGGCGCCCAGATCCGCGACAACGCCATGTCGAAGGCGCGTTTCGAGTTCCGCTGGGAGGATCAGTTCAATCTGGCGCTGGATCCCGACACCGCCCGCGCCTACCACGACGAGACCCTGCCGCAGGAATCCGGCAAGGTGGCCCACTTCTGCTCCATGTGCGGGCCCAAGTTCTGCTCCATGAAGATCACCCAGGACGTGCGCGATTACGCGGCGAAGCTTGAAGCGGTGGAGATCAAGCTGGTCGGCATGGATGGCCGGCAGGAGCAGGTGGTGGCTCAGGTGGAGAGCGGCATGGCCCGCATGGCCGAAACCTTCAAGGAGACCGGCGGCGAGATCTACCATCAGGCGGCGGCGCTGAAACAGGCCGCAGGGGAGGAGGCGTGAGCAACGCAAGCGGGGCTGTCAGCCCCGCCGACCTGTCGCCCGTGACGGACTCGCGACCTGTGGTCTGGACCATCGCCGGTTCAGACTCCGGCGGCGGCGCCGGCATTCAGGCCGACTTGCACACGATGCACGACCTCGGCGTGCATGGCTGTTCTGTCATCTCCGCCATCACAGCCCAGAACTCGGTGGCGGTGAAGATGGTTGACCCCGTGCTGATGCAGACCTTCACCGCCCAGATCGACGCCCTCGGCGTCGATCTGCCACCTGCCGCCATCAAGATCGGCCTGCTGCCGACCCGGCTCCACGTAGAGGTGCTGGCCCGCCGGCTGGCAGCCACCCCGGCCCCCTTCGTGGTCTACGACCCGGTAGCCATCGCCAGCACCGGCACCCCGATGGCGGAGCCCAATATGCTGGCGGCGGTGCGCGAACAGCTGCTGCCACGTCTGTCGCTCATCACCCCCAACGGCCCCGAGCTGGAGGCCCTGACCGGCTTGCCGGTCAGCAGCCCCGAACTGGTGCGCCTCGCCGCCCGCCGCCTGCGCAAACTCGGCGCCCGCGCCGTGCTGGTCAAGGGGGGCCATCTGGAGTGGAGCGGCGATCTCTGCCTCGATTACTACCAGGACGAGACCCGCGAGTTCTGGCTGGCGGCGCCGCGCCTGAATACACGCCACGGCCACGGCACCGGCTGCTGCTACGCCAGCGCCATCGCCGCCGTGGTGGCGCAGGATTATCCGGTGGAGGATGCCATCACCCTGGCGCGCGCCTACCTGCAGCAGGGGTTGGCGGCGGCGCAGGGGGTGGGGGCAGGCCCGGGGCCCATCGCCCATCTCGGCTGGCCAGCCGATCTGGCCCACTTCCCCCGTGCCGTGCTGGCGGGCTCAATGCTCGATCGTCGTTTCGGCCTTTATGAGACAAGCAGCGCCCGCCTGCCGCAGGGCCCCTTCGCGCCGACCGAACACAACCTCGGTCTCTATCCGGTGGTGGACTCGGTCAAGTGGCTGCGCCGCCTGCTGGGGCAGGGGGTCAAGACCATCCAGCTGCGGATCAAGAATCTGCCCGCCGCTCAGGTGGCACCGGCCATTCGTGATGCGGTAGCGCTCGGTCGCCGCCATGGGGCGCGGCTCTTTATCAACGACTACTGGCAGCAGGCCATCGAGGCGGGCGCCTGGGGCGTGCATCTGGGGCAGGAGGATATGGAGACGGCCGATCTCGCCGCCATTCAGGCGGCCGGGCTGCGCCTTGGCATCTCCACCCACGGCTACTTCGAGCTGATGCGAGCGCGCGAGCTGGCCCCCTCCTATATCGCGCTCGGCCATATTTTCCCTACCAATACCAAGGCGATGCCTTCTCGCCCGCAGGGGCTGGTGCGGCTGCATCGCTACCGCGCCCTGATGTGCGACTGGCCGACGGTGGCCATCGGCGGCATCAGCGAGGAGCGGGTGGCGGCGGTCAAGGCAAGCGGTGTGGGCAGCATTGCGCTGGTCTCGGCCATTACCGCCAGCGACGACTGGCAGGGGGCGACCGAGCGGCTGCTCGCTGCCGTGGGGGCGGGGGATGAGCCGCGCTCGGCGCAGCTTATGACCGACATGCAGGAGGCGGCCCATGCTCTCTGATGCTGAGTATTTGCGATACGGCCGCCAGCTGATGCTGGCGGAAGTGGGGGAGGAAGGGCAGGCGCGGCTGAAAGATAAGTCCGTGCTGATCGTGGGCCTCGGCGGGCTGGGCTCGCCGCTGGCCCTCTATCTGGCCGGGGCCGGGGTGGGCACCCTCTGGCTGGCCGATGGCGATACGGTCGATTCCAGCAATCTGCCGCGCCAGATCCTGTTCGACTCCGAGGCAGTCAACCACTCCAAGGCGGAGCTGGCCCGCGAGCGCTTGGCTGCCCACAACCCGCTGGTGGAGCTGATCGCCATCAACCAGCGGCTCGATGCCGCCAGCCTGCCGGAGTTTGTGGCCGAGGTAGATCTGGTGATCGACTGCTGCGACAACCTCGCCACCCGCCAGGCCATCAACGCCGCCTGCGTGGCTCAGGGCAAGCCCTGGATCTCTGCCGCCGCAGTGGGCTGGCAGGGGCAGCTGATGGCGCGTACAGGTGCGGATCACGCCTGTTACGCCTGCCTCTATCCGCTGGATACCAAGATCAAGGAGAGCTGCGAGACCAGCGGCGTCACCGGCCCGCTGGTCGGGGTGATGGGCTCCTTGCAGGCACTGGAGGCACTGAAACTGCTGCTCGGGATGCCGAGCCCGGTCGCCGGCACATTGCGCCGCTTCGATGCCCTGACCCATCAGTGGCAGACCCTCACTCTGGCTCCCGACCCCGATTGCCCGGTTTGCGGGCAGCGCCGATGCCCGACACACGATAAGGAGATCACCCCATGACCTTGACCATTCGACTCAACGATAAAGCCCAGTCGCTGGCGGCAGGGCAGAGCGTGGCCGACCTGCTGGCCGCGCAGGGGGTCAACCCCCAGGGCGTGGCGGTGGCCCTTAACGGTGCCGTGCTGCCCCGTGGCCGCTGGGCCGAGACCCGTCTCAATGACGGAGACGAACTTCACCTCTTTACCGCCATTGCGGGAGGCTGACCCATGATGCTCGCAGTCCCATCTTCGAGTGCTCTGCCTTGCGGCGGGGCCTCATCTCTTCTTATCGCAGTGGCCGGAGGCTGACATGCTCAAAATTGCCGATCACACCTTCTCATCGCGCCTCTTTACCGGCACCGGCAAGTTTGCCCGCCCGGATCTGATGGCCGCCGCCATCGAGGCGAGCGGCTCCCAGCTGGTCACCATGGCCATCAAACGGCTTGAACCGGGCAAGGCCCACGACGATATCCTGAGCCCTTTGCTCAAACTTGGGGTCAAGCTCTTGCCCAACACCTCCGGTGCCAAGAGCGCCGCCGAGGCGGTGTTTGCCGCCCACCTCGCCCGCGAGGCGCTGGGGACGAACTGGCTGAAGCTGGAGATCCACCCCGATCCCCGCTATCTGCTGCCCGATCCCATCGAGACGCTGAAAGCCGCCGAGCAACTGGTGAAAGAGGGCTTTGTGGTGCTGCCCTACTGCGGCGCCGACCCCGTGCTCTGCAAGCGGCTGGAAGAGGTGGGCTGTGCCGCCGTGATGCCGCTCGGCGCCCCCATCGGCTCCAACCAGGGGCTGGTGACCCGGGAGTTTCTCTCCATCATCGTCGAGCAGGCCAATGTGCCGGTGGTGGTGGATGCGGGGATCGGTGCGCCAAGCCACGCGGCGGCAGCCTTTGAGCTGGGGGCCGATGCCGTGCTGGTCAACACCGCCATCGCGGTGAGCGGCGATCCGGTCGCCATGGGCCGCGCCTTTGCGCTCGCCTGCACCGCCGGTCGCAGCGCCTATGAGGCAGGCCTTGGCGCCCGCGCCCTGCAGGCCCAGGCCTCCAGCCCGCTCACCGATTTTCTGGGGGCGTTATGAGTCATGAAACAGGGGCGACCATGAACATCTCCCCCTTGCCCCAAGCGCAGCCAGAGGTTTGCCCCCCTCTCCCTCTGGGAGAGGGGCTGGGGGTGAGGGCGCCGGGGGGGAGGGCTAAGGAGCCTACCTTTCTCGACCGCTGGCAGGAGCTGGAGTGGGACGATATCGGCATGCAGATCCGCGCCAAAACTGCCGCCGATGTGGCCCGCGCCCTGAGCGCCCCCCGCCGTACCTTGGCCGATTTTATGGCGCTGATCTCCCCAGCCGCCGAAGCGTACCTGCCGCAGATGGCGGCCGAGGCCGAGCGGCTGACTCGCCAGCGCTTTGGCAACACCATCGGCTTCTATGTGCCGCTCTATCTGTCGAACCTCTGCGCCAACGACTGCACCTACTGCGGCTTCTCCATGAGCAACCGCCTCAAGCGCAAGACCTTGAATAGCGAAGAGATTGAGCGCGAGTGTCTGGCCATCAAGGCGCGCGGTTTTGACAGCGTGCTGCTGGTGACCGGTGAGCACGAGCACAAGGTGGGGCTCGCCTATTTTCGCGAGGTGATGCCCATCATCCGCCGCCACTTCAGCACGGTAGGGATGGAGGTGCAGCCCCTCTCGCAGGCCGACTATGCCGAGCTGAAGAGCCTCGGCCTCGACGCCGTCATGGTCTATCAGGAGACCTACCACGCCCCCACCTACGCCCGCCATCACCTGCGCGGCAACAAGCGGGACATCGCATGGCGCCTCGCCACGCCGGATCGGCTTGGCCGCGCCGGTATCGACAAAATCGGGTTGGGGGCGCTGATCGGCCTCTCTGCGGACTGGCGCGCCGACAGCTACTTCGTCGCCGAGCACCTCGCCTGGCTTGAGCGCCACCACTGGCAGAGCCGCTACTCACTCTCCTTCCCGCGCCTGCGCCCCTGCACCGGCGGGCTGGAGCCTGAAGTGGTTATGTCGGATCGCCAGCTGGCCCAGCTGATCTGCGCCTGGCGCCTCTTCTCGCCCACCCTGGATTTGTCGCTCTCCACCCGCGAGTCGGCCACCTTTCGCAACGGTGCGGTGCGCCTTGGCATCACCCAGATGTCGGCCGAGTCGCGCACCCAGCCGGGTGGATATGCCGAGGGGGATGCGGAGGAGCTGGAGCAGTTCGCCATCCACGACGACCGCCCGGTGGGGGAAGTGGCCGCCGCGGTGCGGCAGGCGGGGTTGCAGCCGGTGTTCAAGGACTGGGAGCCCTTCTTGGGCCGATAGGGGCGGTCACGCCCCTTTGCCGGTGGCATCCGGGCGTTCAGCCAGACTCCGTGCCAGGCACGGCTTCGCCGTGCAGGACGCGAGGTCGCTGGCCTCGACGGGGTTTCGCCCGCCCTTCGGGCTTGGGCGAGTAACTTTTCTTTGCGTGGCCAAAGAAAAGTCACCAAAAGAAAGGCCACCCCCGCTTATTCGCCCGACTTACGTCGGGTTCCTTCGGCTCACCCACTTGTCCGACGGCACGCGGCGACGGGCCATCCATGGCCCGGCGCCGCTCGCTCGACATCCTGTCTCGCGGCCTGGACAAGCGGGCTCGCCTCAGCGAATAAGAGGGGGAACCAAGGCCATGTTCACCTCTTTGCTCGAGTAAAATGCTCCTCTTGCCATTATGGGAACTGTTAGCGATTCAATCCTTACTGTGGAAATGAGATGTATGTTTCTGTATTAATTGACAAATAACACCGTTTGTTGTCTCCTGTGAGCTGTTGCCGCCTTCCACTTCTCTTGCGTAGCCGCATGCATGCTCGCAGAGGCCCTGTGAGGGATGTCAGTGTTCAACACTGTCGTTTTCGGACGAGGAGGCAGCCATGAAACACAAATGTGTTCCTGTACGGCGCTACCAACGTTTCCGTTTTGGTCGCTGGGAGGATGTGTGTCAACACTATCGCTCCCTGCCAAATCGGTAATTGAGGTAAACCAAGGCGGCAACATCTTCATTGCTTCTTCTCGAAACCGTTATGCACTGATCATTTTCCGATAGTGTTCTGCATCTCCTGTTTCTTCAAATATTTTCTTAAAAATATCCATGAATCGTTGATAATCACCAACGCTGATATCAGATATATTGATTGCATCAGAATGAGAGGACCGATTCAAATATCTATATAAAACTTTAAATTTATGGTCTGTCTTTTCTAGCTCAGATATGACTTTATGTAACTTGTCATTCTTATGAACAAATGAAAAGTAATGCTCCAAGATGTTTCTCATCGCATTAGGGATCAGAGGTGACCAAATATTGCTTTCATTAAATGTCTTAATGGCAGCCCAGTACAATTCATAGTCGTTTTTTATTTCATCCCGACCCAACGTGACAATTTCACTATATATATCCTTTTTAACCCGATAAAGACTGTATAGTTTTTCAATATATTTTGATTCAGTTTGTTTAAGTAGTTCATGATAGAAAAACAAATTATGAGTTAGAATTATTGATTGACCATATTTTTCCTCAAATATTTCGTTGTGAATCATGGTGGCTACATCATATACATAATTAGAAGATAGGCTGGATATGGGGTCGTCAATAACAATAACTTTCTCCGATTTAGGAGTAGCACAGTTTTCTTTCTCTGTGTCACCTTTTATCATCTCAATGAAATACACAAGTGAAATTAATGTTTTCTCGCCCTCGCTAAGGGTGTGATATATTTCTCCTGTTGCACCACTTCGGTGTATTCGATATGACCCATCACCATGTTTGATGAGTTCAAAGCTGTCTAAACCTAAGGATCTCAATCGGTTGTTGATAGCATCTAAAGATGAGTCAATTCCAACAATATTGCTTGCAAGTTCTTTAATCCTGAAATCTATTGAAGTTAATTCAGCTTTTGCTTTAAGGTGCACATTGTTATTTTTTTCTTTCTCAATGTCAGCCAATCTAATTTCTTCTTGGTAATCAGAAAAAATCTTAGTCAAATCTTCATTTATTAATCCCCAAAACTGCTTTTCTATGTTGGTCTCAATGGTTTTTTTCTGTGCCAACTGTGAGCTGTATCCATCTATATCTAGTCTTGCCGCTTCAATTAATGTATTGATCTTTGTGGAAAGTGAGGTTTGCTCGATGAGATTTATAGTTTTTTCTGGATGTTTTATTTTCTCTACAATTAGTTTTTCGTTTGTTTCTATGCAATCAATAAATTTGTTTTTTATTTTTTGAAACTCGGCATTATTTTCAATGTAAGCTAGTTTGTCACTATTTAACTGTTCTTTGACTGACTGCACATAATTATCATATTTTCCTTTGTATGTGTTCAGGTTAGAAATTGCGTCGTCATAGTGACTATTGAATACTTGATCAAGTTGATCTTGAAATTCATTTGTTGGCGTTTTTTGACAAAACGGACAGACATCAGAATGTTTTAAGTATTCACGCCCATCTCTGACCCAATGTTGATTATGAAGTTTTTCTATGAGTGATGAAAAATAGGAAGTTGATGTACTTATAAGGGGAGATTCAAGTAGTTTTGTAATATCACTTTCTGGTGTATGAGTGCTAATGGGTTCTGGTTTTATTGGTACTTCAACTGAGAATGCATCGAGCTTATTTTTCTCTCTTACTAAGTCATCAAGCGTGGCATCACTGATTTTTTTCCCTGACATCGCAGAATCAAAAAATGATGCCTTTAGAGACTTGCCTTTTAGACAGTAGGATAGGGCATCTTTTTGGTAATGCTTTTTATGTTGGAATATAGATTCCTGATATCTTTTTAATATATTTTCTTTATGCTTTTCGTTTTCATTTATGTCAATTTCAAGTTTACTTATTTGAGAGGATTTTAATTCTCGGTGCTTCTCTAGTTGGTCTATTTCAAATTGAATGTTAGAGTCATCCTTCCCAACTGTAAATACTCCTGGTTGTGCAGATGGCTCATAAAAAGACTCTCTTATGAAGTCGCTGTTATATACATAATATCTTGTGTTTTCGTCGCTTTTTACATTGGCTTCTTGACTAAGCCGCTCTCCTTTTGCATGGGCACTTATTAGGCGGCCTATAGTGCTTTTTCCACTACCATTCTGTCCAAAGAAGATTGTTCTTTGTTTACTTAGTGTTATTGTTGTGGGGGTTATAGGATGATAGGAGGTGATATTCTGGAGTGTAATTGATTTGATCATTTTTATACCAAAATTAAGTTGTTAAAATTAAAGATATAAATACATTTATCAGTTTACTGTTGTGCAAGTCTCATATGAAGTGCAGATATGTTGAAATGTGACGTATCTGTGACTTCGAAGATGTGAGAGCACTTAATATTTTTGACTAAAGCATGGAATGGAAGGGGGAGGTTGCCATGACCATCATCAACCTGTGGCAGATAAACCTAGAAAATCCACCCTGCAATAGAAATCAGCCTGCTGGAACAAGAGAGTAAATAAGTGCATCAAGGGGCCGGCCATGTAGGAATATGCGATTTCTGGCTCTGCACTCAAAGGTAGCCCCGACAGCGATGGCAACGGCTTCACTGGCGCTGTTACCAACCCCCATCACGATCTCCAGCCGAAATAGACCCAACTGCTGAAAACCAAAATCACGGAGCAGGGCGACAGCCTGTCGGGCGATACCTTGTCCTTGGCGGGATTGGCGCACCCAATAGCCGATATTGCCGTAGCGATGATGGGGTGACAGCTGGTTGATACCTGCGCGCGAATTCAGATAATAACTGCAACACCCATGGTGCATAGGAGAGAAGAGGCCAACTGCCGGTTCTGGTACGCTTCT
>NZ_JAPCIV010000060.1:0-15391 GCF_027707585.1 Aeromonas sp. QDB39
ACACGCCGAAACAGCGTCTGGCACAGGCCGCATGACCTCTACTTTTGAATGCCCCTAAAAATGGGGGGATTACCCCACCTACGCCCATTATGAGCGGCAACTTAACCGGCCAGACAATTACCTATATTAATTAACCTGTAAACTAGGGGGCTTACGGCCCCCTTATTTCACTGAACACACCAAGAACATTCACGTATAAATACTTCCGGTCAGCTACATCCCGGGGAGATAAAATATTATTTTCTTTCGTCAGAGGGCAAACCAGCCCTTCCTGAGCCATTTCCTATGGCTCAGGAAGGTCGGGTTGCATTATCCGCTGCAGCCTTAAACTGTGTGCAGAGGAATGCTGATATTTGATTTTTAATTATAAGGATTGCAGCTATATCAGCCTGTCTCAGGAATATTTTTATGCCGCGCACAAGCCCGGTGGCTTTACTGCACCTGTGATGGCCAATGCGCGTAAGGCTAGGTCTTCGTTGTAATTAGACCTGTGTAACGGCATCTGAGCTAAGAGATGAGATATGTACCTTCTTCAAAAGTCATTTAACAATGATTTATTTATGGTCCAAGAGGTTCAACCAGAAGATGTTGAAACTTGGCTAGAGAACCGCGTTTCATTGTTCGCGTCGGAAACCCATGCGGCATATGCGCAAACATTACTTGGCACAATGCAGGCGCCAAGCTGGACCCCGGACTTCAGAAAGTATGGGACCATATTATCACCGGATTTCCCTTATTTTTGCGCCGAAAATGTAAGGGAGTTCAATGATGCATGGTTGCGCATTATGGCAACAGAAGTTCGTCTCCGCATTATGCAGAAATTAAATTTCGTAGAGGAGATTCATTTCAGCATATCGGACATCATGAATCCGCCTCCAGCTCCATGGCTGTGCTTGGTTGATCGCGAGAGTCAGACTGTGTTGGTCGTTGATCGCACCGGTACGGCATTGGGGGGGAGTGAGAAAAACCTTGTCATGGCAGTCAAACACAGATTTCGTTTTAATCGAGACTTGCTGGCCCCCTCAGGAAAGCATCTCGAGATGATAGAAGTGCGCCTGGGGTCAATCACCTAATTAGGTGCAGGGCTGGCTGGCTAGCATACCGCGGTCAGTCCATCTATTATGTAGGCGTTTTGATTGCTGGCCCGGAAGTCACCTCTGGGCTGAGGAATGGATAACGGTTTCTTAAAGGACGCCTGATGCAACAAGAAAACAAGCGTGACTATACCCCGCGCAACATTATGACACTAGCCAAGAAGCTTGGAACGCTTGAGCAGCGTAAAGAACTGCAGGCCTTGCTGACTACCTACATCGAGAATGAAGAGCTTGAGCTGCTGAGACTGGAAGAGGAGCAAAATCAAAAGGCCGCCAAAATCACCGAACTATTCGAGAGAATGGCAGATTCCGGGATTGATATTCAGGATCTAGTCGCGGCATCGCAAGGGCGACCAAGCACAGGCAAGCGCCGGCCTTATAAGAAACGGCAGAAGCAGCAAGAACCAGAGCAACCGGCTCAAACTCCTCAAACCTCAACCACCGATACCCCCGGTAGCTGATGATTCACCCGGAGCGGCTACTGGCTCCTGATGTGATGGCCAAGTGGATAAACTGCCACTGTGCAGCTTATCCACTGGCATTAAGTGTTACTCCAGCCCGCTGAATAGCAGCTGCTCATGCAAGAAATAAAATCGTTACTTTTCAACCCCGCCGACATGACTGGCATTTTTTGAACTAACCGGACGGTCACTTAGTTGCCAATTACCGGGCCCGTAGGTTAATCTGTCTGAGTCCTCGGTGCCTATTAGTGGACGAGCCGCTTGGCTCGGCACCAACTTCCAATCCTCCGGTCTTCTGCCGACTTCCTCACCCGTGATCTATCACCCAAGCCCTCGCAGGCTGATTCTGCATGTCCGTTCGCCGGTATTTCTCCGGCGCCAGCTTACATGCAGAAACAGCCCAAGGCTGTCTCATGGTACTCGGTCTGCAATGTGCCACTCGCGACCAACCCCAACCCGCCCAACTAGGCAATCCCCATTAAGGAACTTGATATGTCCAATGTGAACTATCTCCCCCCCAAAGCACTGCGCCGCCTACTGGCAGAACAATGCCAGCAAAGCGGCATCGATGGTGTTGATGTGCTTCTGTATGCAGTGATCGGTGAGTGGCTTTGCCGCCGGTACGGATCGACTGATGATTGGAGCCTGCCCGAAGAGGCCGTGACATGGCTTGCGGCAGAGTCGGGCTTTAAAGAGGACCAGCGAGTGAAGGCAACTTACATTGCCAGGCTCATCTGTGACTACCATGCCGGCCGCAAGTCTGCGCATTGCCCTATTTTCACGATCACCTGTGATTGTGGTCGGCAGGTGAGCCGGAAAGGGCAGGAAGCCCATCGCTACCCAATGTACCGTTGCACCTGTGGCCGCAGCTGTGGCTATCACAAAGGTGATGGATGGCCATTGGGTTTGATGGCCGACCGCGACGCTCGCCGCTGGCGTGGCATATTGCATCAAGCTTATGACCAACTGTGTGAACAATGGCGCATAGACAATAAACGCGGCTATGTGAAGCTTGCTGCGTTGTTGGGCGTTCCTCTGCACCAGTGCCATTTCAGTTTGGTGGTCGAGGTCAATCGAGCAATGGAAATCCGCAACATCATGCTTGAGGAAATTGACCGTATTCAAAGAGAGGGGCAAGGAGTTGGCGGGGTATCCCAACAGCTGTCCCTGGTACCGTGATTCGATCAACCCGGGAGCAATACTCTCAAGACAAACCCCTGGCCAAGCTGGGGGTTTTTCGTGTTCAGGCTATCGTCCGATTGACTGCTGGCCAGGCACACATCATCCCCCTGAGCCCTACCCGTGATCTTTCACCCAAGCCCTCGAGGTTGATTCTGCATGTCCGTTCACCGGCATATCTCCGGCGTCAGCGCACATGCAGAAACAGCCCTGGCTGTCTCTATGGCACTCGGTCTGCAACGTGCCACTCGCGACCAATACCAATCCGCCTCTAGGCAATTCTAAGGAACAACCGATGCTCTTAACCAAAGCACATGTGCGGAAGTGTCCGCATTTTAATGACGATCTGTTAGGTCAAGAACCCAGCGCCTCGATGATCGAGTTTCTGGCGAAATTCAGTGAGCCTGAAGATCAAGAGATCTGCTTCGGCCGGCTCATGGAGGTCATGCAAGACTATTTGCACTCGATTAGGGTGCAGATCGGTCTGAGCTTGATTGAAGCCAACGGCGGCTCTGGGCTCTCTCTGGAGCTAAGTGATGAGAAAGGGGCTCTAGCCGTAGTCTTCCCCGAGCCTTCTGCTCGGGGGGGGTATCGTGTGAGCTTCTACGATGTCAATGGCCCCATCACGCATGAACTGTTCAGTTCTGTTAATGAATGCGTACTTCATGCCATCAAACTCGGATATCGCAATCACGCTCCTGGGCGACTTGATCAATTAACTGACCTTCGTTCGTGGAGGCGTGGTGTGAAATGGGCTTCGCTGCTATTGCGATACCACGGGAATCCGTACCAGTTTTTGCTAGACCACCCTGACTATCTCGATAGTTGAACTAATCCCCGGGCTTTGCGCTCGGGTCATTCATGGCGCTTGGTCTGTAACGCGCCACCAGTGACCAACCCCAACCCGCCCTACCCGGGCAACCAATTAAGGACAACACATGGACAACTTCGATCTCTTCGAACACATCGATTTTCTTGATGAGCAAGCTTGTGCAATCAGCATTGCGGAGCCCTCCTTGGCGCAGCCTCAGGCCACAATTTACCGTGGCGACAAGTGGGATCAGCTGAGGGAAACTTTGCTGAACAACGAGGAACTGATGGCTGCGATCAGTGATACGACCGGGCAGCCACTGTCCAGCATGATCACTGAAGCTGTACTTGCCATCCGAGCCACCTTACTCGATGGGTTTACCATCTCTCTTGCGCTCAGTGGGGGGAAGGATTCGACGGGTACTCTACATCTGCTGCTGTTCGCGATGATAGGGCTAGTTCGTGAGGGCCGCGGCAACGAGATCTCTGCCTACCACTGGATCAGTCACACTGATACACAGGTCGAGAATCCTGAAGTGCGCAATCTCGCTGACCGGCAGCTTGCCGCGATACAGGAGCTCATCGACAAGGAGCGATTGCCACTGGCTATCGTAGTTGGCAAGCCAAGTCTTGCATCGTCTTGGACAGGGCGTGTTTTGACTGGCCGAGGCCTTCCCACGTATGTCACTAGCTCCTCGCCACAATGCAGCATTGACCTGAAGGTAACAACAGGCAACAGAGTGAAGGCACAGATGATCAAGCGCATGCCGAAAGATATGCGTGAGAAGGTTTGTCTAGTGCTGGGTTCTCGTGATGCAGAGGGCGCTACCCGAGCTGGTAATATCGCCAAGCGCGGAGGACACGCCACAGCGCCGGTCAAAACAAGTGCAGGGTGGGAGCTATACCCCATTCGGCACTGGTCGCAAGGGGATGTGTGGGAACTGCTAATGAGCTGCGGTAACGACGCATCAGCGCATTTGCCATTACCAAGCTACCAAGCCAATAACAGAGAACTGGCTGAGCTGTACCGTGATGCAACAGGTGAATGTATCTGGAGTGCAAGCGAAAGGAAGGTCTCTGATGCCTGCGGCGCTAGAACTGGATGCTGGACTTGCCTTCGAGGTGGTACAGATAAAAGCATGGAAAACATGCTTTATCATGAGGTCAATGGGGTTAAAACCCTGGTTGACCGTTACGCCTACATGGTGAACCTTAACAACATCCAACGGCTTTTAGGTGTCAAGCAATGGTCTTGGGAAGATCGTCATCCTGTTGGAAGGACAATCTACGCTGGTGGATTCATTAAGGTACAGCCTGACGTGTTTTCGCCTAGTTTCTTAGCTCGACTGCTGCGTTTATGCTGTTCTGCAGACTATGTGGAGCAGCAAAGGGCAGAGGAGCTGGAGATGAAACTACTCCTTGGTGAAATTGAGGACAACGACTATAACCAGCGCATGTCTAAACCCCAGTTCCGGATTGTGTCACCTGAGCAGTTGTTACACGTGAGTTGGCTGTGGGATTTCCACTGCTTTCATTCAACGCCATTCCAAGCGATAGAGATTTATCGCAGTGTCTGGGAGGATGGAAACATAGAGCTGCTCACAGAAGTTGAGTTAACAACAGCGGTACCGGCGACCAAGATTCCGCAAGAGTTTTGGCTGAAGATCCCAAATCTTAAATGGGGGTCTGATGAGCTGACCGATGGGCTGTCCGATCCGATGTTGTCGGCCACCTACTTTGATGGCCAAGACGATCGGAGGGCTGCCACCAAGGTTCGCACTCATGATGGAAATCGCACAATCGGGCCGGTAGAGACAGCAAAGCAACTGACCATTGATGGTGATGTTGCTAGCTGGATCATCTGGGAAGAGTATGACCGGATGAGAGAATCCGCCCAGGCTGGTGAGATGACGAACACTGCTGCAGTTCTATATCTGCTGCGCTTTGGTGTGGTGCAGATCACACCAAGCAAGGTTGCAGATATGCATATGATGGCCCAACGTGGCCAACGTATGCGGCAAATGGGGTTATCTGGTGACCAGTCGTTAATGGGCATCTACTGCCGAAGTGACTTGGAAATTCTGAGTACCCCTGAGTACCGGCAAATCGTCCAGGCGGAATACCGTCGTCACGAGATCAAACATCTGGCCAGGGCGAGACAAATGCGCAGGCTATGTTGGATCAGCTTCACGCTGGACTACCATCGTCAGAACAACACCGCCTTCTGGGCCGATGTTGAGCATGTTCTGTTTGCTGAGCAGGAGGTTGAGGCACAAGAGCAAGCCAAACGTATAGGGTTCGATCTGGAGTGCAGGATTTCCTCTGTGATTGCTGTGAGGGTCGCTCGGTTAACAAACGGCGGGATCAACGCAGCATCGCTGCAACTGGAAAAGCGATGGAAAAGGCAGATTGCAGCCAGCTTATCGCAACTCCGCGGCAAAGTCGGTTCATTGGTGCGCAAGCATCTTGATACCGAGCTAGTCCGGTTGCAACGTCAGTTGGAGACAGGGGAGGGGGTTTCTCCCTCATCAGTTTTTAGTGACGTAGCCTACCCTAACGTGACTTATCTCAGCTTCGTTCGGATGGTCAAAACAGGGCGGCGATTAGTAATGGCTCAATTGCCAGATGTGGTGGTTAAGTTGCCAAATAGGCCACTGAAACGCTATGTCGAAGGTGATCAGCTTCTGCTAGCCATGTAACTCGCAACTTCAAGCCACCGTATCGGTGGCTTTTTTTTGCCCCACACACGGCAAGGCTGTGTAAGCCGTTCATCGAGAGGCTCTGCACTATTGCCCGGTTCCATAGAGCACGGTCTGAACGGCAAGTGGAGGCTGCTAATTGGCCTAGACAGCTATTGAACACCTATATAGACTACAACAGAAAATCGCTCTCGGTGCCTTATAAGAGCAAGCCATGAGGCCTGGCACCAACACCAATCCCCCAGCCCTGCGCCGGCATTCCCACCCGTGATCTATCACCCTGGCCCTCGTTGGCTGATTCTGCATGTCCGTTCACCGGTATTTCGCCGGCGTCAGCGTACATGCAGAAACAGCCCAAGGCTGTCTCTATGGCACTCGGTCCGCAATGTGCCACACGCGACCAACACCAACCCGGGCTTCTGCCCATAAGCAATCCATGTCAGATCGAAATTTGACCGCCCTAGCGTTCAACATCGGCTGATTGATAGAGGACACACCCATGATCTACGTCGACCTAGTTCAGGGAACCCCTGAATGGCATAAGTGGCGAGCTGGTGGCATAGGAGCATCTAGTGTTGCTTCTGTAATCCAGTGGCCATACGCACATGAAAGTGCGCGTGCATTTTGGATGGTCAAAACTGGGCGCAAGCCCGGCACAGACTTGAGCAAGAACTTTTTGGTGCGAAGAGGAAATGAGCAAGAGCCGCTGGCCCGACAGGCGTTCGAGCGCTGGCTGGAATCGCAAGGCATACTTGACCTGGTGATACCAACCTGTGTGCAGCATGAGACATATTCCTTTATTCGCGTTTCGTTGGATGGGTTAATGTCCGATGGCTCTCCAGTTGAGCTCAAAGTACCGGCATGGGAAACCTTCGAGTCGGTAATGCAAGAAC
This sequence comes from Aeromonas sp. QDB39, assembly GCF_027707585.1. Taxonomy (NCBI): domain Bacteria; kingdom Pseudomonadati; phylum Pseudomonadota; class Gammaproteobacteria; order Aeromonadales; family Aeromonadaceae; genus Aeromonas; species Aeromonas sp. QDB39. The sequence continues at coordinate 7,137 of NZ_JAPCIV010000060.1, forward strand.
GCCGGAACTCGGAGGCCTATCAACGGTACCTACCCCAGGTACAAGACCAGCTACTGGCGACAGGAGCTAAGATTGGCTATTTGGCCTTTTATCGCGCCTATGATCGCAAGCTAATAGTGTTTCGCATCACACGTGATGAGGAGCTAATAGAACTGCTGATCGAGCGGCAAAAATGGTGGTGGGACCTGTACGAACGGGATGAAGCCCCGCCGATTACAGAGCTTGACTATTTCGAGCCGAGCACGCAAAAAGACCAGGAAGCATGGACCCAAATTGCCGCGGAGCTGCTGCAAGTCTGGCGTGACATGTCTCCTATCAAGGTGAAGATTGATGAGGCCAAGGCCCGGGAAGCCGAGCTGAAAAAAGCATTGCGCTCCATGATGGGTAACCACGTAAAGGCCGAGTATGCAGGTGTACGATTGCATTCCTCCCCGCGGCAAGGGGTTATCGACTATGTGAAATGGACAGAGGATGTTCAAAAGCATAACCCCAACATCACTTTACCCAACCCGGATCTATATAGAAGACAATCAACTGAGACCATCAGAGTCAGCCAGATCGAGTACAACGGTCAGGGGGCCGCTGAAATGCTTGCTGTTGATTTTTGTTAAGTAAATCAGGCCATCCCGTAAGGGGTGGCCGTCTTTACACCTGGTCCACGGAAGGCTATTCTGTCCCTGCTCCCGGCGTCTATCTCAGGGGGCGAGCCAAATGGCTTGACGCCAACACCAACATCCCGGCGCTCTGCCGACGTCCTCACCCGTGATCTATCACTCAAGCCCTCGTTGGCTGATTCTGCATGTCCGTTCACCGGTATTTCGCCGGCCTCAGCGCACATGCAGAAACAGCCCTGGCTGTCTCTATGGCACTCGGTCCGCAATGTGTCACTCGCGACCAACACCAACCCGGGCAATCAGCCCAACACAAAAACAACCTGCTCAATCAGGTTTTCGGAGATTCTATGACTCAGCACAATTTCATTTCTGGCAGCGAATTTGGCCTGGATGCAAACATCAAAGTTCGTTGTCCCCATGGTGATGATCACTTGATGAACCCCCGCGTGCCGGTAAGAAAACCACACGTTTTCACAACAGCCTTCCTTGATGATGTGCGCAGGATTATGGCCGATCCAGATGGAGACATCATCGTTTCCTATGGCGGGTATGGTGCCGGCAAGACAACCGGAGTCATCCAGTACGCAGCCCGAACTCAGTGGCCGCTATATCAGGTCGAAGGCACCCAGGAGACCAGCTTCCAGCTGGATTTGCTCGGGCGTGTTAACCCGGCCACGGGTGAGTTCGTGTCTGGTCCATTGCGGGAAGCTCTGCTCAACGGCGGGATCTTCTTGCTCAACGAAGCTGATGCCATGCAACCAGCGGAGCTGGTCGCTTTCTATGAGCTTATGACCCATGGAATCGAGCTGGCTGAAACTGGTGAATGGTTGGAGCCGCACAAGCTGTTCCGGTGTGTGTTCACCTTCAACAACGGTGGTATCACTGGGCTATCTGGCTTCAGAGGCACTACCGGGTTGAGTGATGCGCTTATCGACCGCTTCATCCCACTCGCGCCCAGTGAGTTGAGTGACGAAGACATGAACACGATTTGCAAAAACAAGATCGCAATCAAGCTTACTGATTGGGAAGAAGATCTTGGACAAAAAGTTCCATCCTCGCACGTCAATGCAATCGAAGCTTTGCTACCAGAAATGATTCGCGTTATGCGTGATATCAATACTGCTGTAGAAAAGTCTCAACAAAACGATTTCACGATGACGAACGGAGTCGCGATGGATAAACCTTTGTCCATTCGCAGCCTGCTTCGTTGGGTGAGAGAGATGGTTCGTACCAGCCCAACATCAGTCCGTAACAGGGTCAAAAAAACCTTCCACGAGGCTTATGCTCATCGTTTAGTTGGTGATGAGGCGACTTACGAAGCGGCGATGCACCTTTGCAAAGCTGTTTTTGGCCAGTCTTGGGTTGAGGACTAAGTACCATGTACTTTCGAGCCAAAATTACCGAACCAGAGCAAGTCGTTGCTACGTGGCAAAACATCATGGCGGAACTAGCTGAGGAGGGGGTGTTTATCACACCAACAATGCCAGGCGATGGAGGGCTTTACGGATGCAACTTGACTGGCAACATTCCCTTTCGGGGGGTAACCAAAAGGATAGATGCCGGGCAGGTCGTAATGTTATTGCTGCTCGCTCTGCACAACGCTTTTGACATGATCGATGACCAGAGTCGGAATTTTACTGATCTGTGTTTATCCGAACAACTTAAGCATCTGCAGTCTGTCGGCATATCTGATGCGCCAGTTCAACAACTCCAGGAGGCGGTAAAGCAGATACTCAGCAAACATAAAGGTCTGTTTGAGTTCGCTTTTTACTAACCTTCTAACACCAACCAACCAACCCGGCCCAGAGCCGGGTTTTCTTTGGGGTATTTGTATGAGTACACTGAAAGGATGCTTGCACGACATTCTTGGTACCACGCTCAGCAAAGAAGTAGATCTCGTGGTTGAGTATGTGTTAAGCAAGCAACAAGCTGGTGGGGCCAATGAATTTCTCATTGGCATCATCGGGGATACAGTCAACATCGTGCCACTGCGAATGGGGTACGAACTACCTGATATGCCTTGGGCAAAGAACTGTAGGCCCCTTTATGCGTTGTGCATCAAAGGGAAAGTGGCCGAGTACAGAACAGTGCAAGGACTGAAAGACAGCGTGTCGCGACTTCCTAAACTGCCATGTTCTGGTGCTGGTGCTGCGGCGATCATAAAGGCTGTAACCAGGGTCTTGGTTAATCGGACGCTAGAGGCTCACGAGCCACCCTGGCCAAAGAACGACCCGGACTTTTGGCCATGTTGGTCCCGGTACTGCCGGCAAGGAAATCACCCAACGTTGGGTGCCTGGCTTGATATGGCAATCCTAAGAATTAAAGAGAGTGAAACCAACGCTGCCCCTAGGCAGCGTTGATTTTTTTGTCCCCACCTGAGATAGTATGCCCATGTCCGAACGGCTAATCGGACTCCTTTCTGGGCCGTAGCTTCCAACCTCGCCTTTGTGACTCGTCGAGTCGTGTTTGTCGCGCAAAAAATCCAGATCAGAGTGTTGTCGGATGTGTTTGGTGGACATTTCCGAGAGCGCTACTTTTTGTGGCGTTTTGTGCTCAGCGATTCAAGGCACACCGCATCCGCGGATCGCAACCCCAACCCGGCCAAATAGGCCAACACCACCCTGACGGGAGTCTTCCCGCTATGGGAGCTCCTTGTCCAGAGATAAGGAATTACCCATGTCATCCTTTACCGCAATGAACTTTGTCGAATTTTTCCAGCGCTATGTGCTGGTGGATTTCAAAGTCACCACCTGGTCTGCGACCCGGAATAACAAGCCCCTTGATTTAGGACTTGAAAATGAAGCGTTAGCTGCTGATGTGGTTCGCTTAGGGTCAAAATCGGTCTTCGATAAGAAAAAGATCGCATTCCAAGGCCGAGCTCGCCAAGAGGGTATCGCCCTGCTTAGCAAAGTCGGTTTCCAAGTCCTTGGCGCTTGGGCTGTGCCTCGCCATTTATTGAGTGAGGTCACTGACGGCCTGGAGTTGATGAGAATCAGCTTCTACGCAAATCTTGATCAGCTCTTACTCAACTACGACGCAGAATGCGACTCCTGGATACAACAGGCAGCCGCAACAGTGTCTCTCCACGATTTCGCCTCTCGCATACGAGCCTCGCTCTATGACGTGGATTACGTCCGGAAGCAGGTTTCATTTTCGTATCGCGTGAATGAAGATGTGGTTAACAACCCGCTTGGCGATGCTGCTGTTGATACGATCTCTGAAATGGCTCGCAACTCTTTGCGAGACTTCCAGTATTCGATGTCCAACGGTAGTAAGTTCACTCGCAAGTCACTGAGATATGTGACGAACATCAAGGAAAAGCTCATACAGATGGCTGTGCTGGATAGTTTTATCCAACCGGCGATTGACAGCATTGATGCGTTCGAAAGTTCTCTCCCCAAGAGACGGGCTGCGCAACTGGATGCTACTGAGCTGAGTAAAATGATGGGCTTGCTCACGTTGTTGAGCGATCCGAGCTACTTGTCGTCCCTAAGGACTGCCAAGCTGGAGATCGAAGAGGAAGAAGACCCAACAGATGCACCGGGTTCTGTTACCACTTCCCAGGACAACTTCCTCACCGGGATGTTAGCCGCCATATCGACCACCTCCAATACTCCCCCCACCCAAGTGGCCGGTTTTTACTAATCCGCCTTATCAAGGCAACCCCAACCAACCCCAGGCTTGCCCTGGGGTTTTAATTATTGGAGACACACAATGCAGTCTACTCAAAGCAAAATGCTGACCATTCAAATTCGGTTAGCAATGATGGCCAACGACTTCGGTTTGAGGACGACCTGGGGAAATTATTCTACTGCAGGTACAACTCAAGGTGTGGTGTTAATGCCTTTCTTCGATGCAGGCGATCCCGTTCAGGCCGCGGCCGCCATGGGGTTTGGCATGCACGAAGGGGCTCACCACCGATATGGCTCTGACTTTGCAAAATATGAAGCGTCACTGAAAACGAAAGGTAAAGTGCACCGCTTGCTTCTGAACTACTTCGATGACGGCCGGATAGACCGGATGGCTCTTATAGAGTACCCGGGGCTTCGTGGCGAGTATGAAGCCATTGAGCAGCTGTTTATCTCAAAGGGGATGAGGCTGGTTCCAGGGGCGAACACTCCAGCTATAGCTGTGTTGGAGGATTACATTGCGCACTACATTGGCAGCGAGTTGCTTAACTACAAGCCGCTCACCCCAGTTTGGGAGCAAACCAGAGATCTGGCACGCCAACGCTTCCCGATCGCTTTATTGACCAGGCTTGAAATCATCTCAGAAATGGGAGTGATAACCTCTGACTTCAATGATTGCTGGAATAGCGCAGATATGGTGCTTGATGCGATCAAAGATGCTTTGGAAGACCTGAAGACTCAACAGCCGGATCATGAACCTGAAGCTCAACCTGACACTGATGCAGATGGCCAACCGGATGCTGATGCAGATGGCCAACCGGATGCTGATGCAGATGGCCAACCGGATGCTGATGCAGATGGCCAACCGGATGCTGATGCAGATGGCCAACCGGATGCTGATGCAGATGGCCAACCGGATGCTGATGCAGATGGCCAACCGGATGCTGATGCAGATGGCCAGCCGGATGCTGATGCAGATGGTCAACCTAACGCTGATGCAGATGGTCAACCTGACGCTGATGCAGATGGTCAACCTAACGCTGATGCAGATGGCCAGCCGGATGCTGATGCAGATGGTCAACCTGACGCTGATGCAGATGGCCAGCCGGATGCTGATGCAGATGGTCAACCTGACGCTGATGCAGATGGCCAACCGGAAGCGGGGGCTGCTGGCGGGCCGAATGCTGATGACGTTGTTAGGTCAAAGCAAATTCAGGAGTTAGAAGCCTGTCTTGAAGCTGCCGGATCTGGATCCTCCGATGTCGAGGGACGTGACAAAGGAAAAATGCTGGCGTCATTGATCGAAGCGGATTCCCGCTTTCAACTCGACACTCCATTAAGGCCACATTTGGACGCTGTTTACACGAAGATTGGCCGGAGTGTAACACTCCCTAAAGTCCTCGCTGCATCGAGACCAATCACACAAGCTCTTATGGAGCTCGTAGAGACAGAAACCAACTGTGCTCCTGGATTGAGTCGACGAGGGAAGCGCTTTGTCACCTCCCGGTTCAATCGGTTCAAACAAGGTGATTTGCGTGTTTACCGCAGCAAAGCCAGAAACCTTGGCATCGATAGCGCCATCATGGTGTTGCTGGATTTGTCTGGATCAATGAATTGCCAAGAGGTGGTGGCAAAAAATGCCTGCCTGGCTTTGGCTCTTGCAGTTCAACAGATCGATGGGGCTGTAATTGGAATTCAGTCCTTCGGGGATTGGAATGTGGACCTACTGCGTTTTAGGGAGGATCCAGCCACTACAAGCTCTCGTCTCGATCTGATCTGTGCCGGTGGGGGAACACCCATGAGGGAAGGTCTAAGCAACGCATTTTTGGCCCTGATGCCAGAGCAAGCTGAACGCAAGAGTATGATCGTGATCACCGATGGTGAACCAGACGTTGACTGCGTTGATACCTTCAATATGGTTCGACAACATGGCATTGATGTCTTTGGCATCTTTATCGGCCAGTACGCGAACGGGAAAGCTGCTATGGACTACTACTTCAAACCAGGGAACTGGATTGCTGTAGGCGATATCCTCAGCCTTAAACGTGAGCTGTTCAAACTAGCCAAGGGCACTATCTTGGCTGCCTGACATCCCCCCCTCCACGTTGGAGGGGGGACTTTCGAACACTGAGCAATGGACATCCATTGCTGAGTGTTTGCAATGTGCAAGCACCAGCCCGTACCCCCTGTAATCGGGCGAAATGGGGAACACCAACCACATGGAGTAATGACATGCACTATGAAATCGTTGCGGATGATTTGGCCGCATATCTCAATGACAACCGTTTATGGGTCGAAGCGTACAAACACCTAGGCCTATTCGGTGATGCCACCCGAGGTTTCATTCCTGGGAAGAAGGCACCTAAAACCAGTTGCCCAAGACACGGTGGTCGTAGTGGAGAAGCCTTTGGATTAATCCACAGGGGCAAGCTCGACTCAGAAGCAACCGGCGTTGGAGTATGCAACTCTTGTGGGGTTATGTCTGGTTTCTCCATTGTAATGGAGGAAACAAACTGGCCTTTTCCGAAAGTCCTCGAGCAGCTGGCGATCGCCAGTGGTTACATGGATGGGATTACGTCAGGCGTGTTTTCCCCCCCTCCGAAATCGCCTACGCAACTTGCGTGGGAGAAGGAACGAGCGGAGGAAGATGCTCGGCGGGATCAAGCTGTCGCGAATAAAAATGCCCAGCTCTGGGATGAAGCCTGGCCTTTGACCAAGCCGCAAGCTGAGCCAGCCATTCGGTATCTCAGGAACCGGCAAATATTGTCGAAGGTGGCTTCCCTTGGTGGGGAAGTAAGGCTCCACCCTGGTGTGCGATACATCGACATGAATTATGGCCCGTGCATAATCACGCTAGAGCCGCACGGGATGCGTTACTGGTGGCTCGATAAGGACGGCCGTAAAACAACTCAGCCCGCTGGCGTGCGCCAATCTACTCAGAAGGAACTGATTGAAGAGGCTATCGACTTGACTCATCCATCTGCGAAATTGGCTCGTTTGGCAATATCGCAAATGCCCGATCACATCAAGGCGGCAATAGCATCTCATAAGGCGGTTTTTCACAAAGGAGTGGCGTTTAAACTTGATCTTGGGAAGCATCCTTGCATCCTTTGCCGGATCCGAGATCCTTCAGGAAAGCCAGTCAGTCTCCATCAAACCTTCATCACTAACGATGGGCTGAAAGCTCCTGTGCCAAAAGTGAAGAAATTGAGGCCGTCAGTGTCAACAGCCCCAATATCGGGTGGTGCCGTGCAACTTTGCCCACCGACTCCGGTTCTTGCTGTAGCCGAAGGCCTTGAGACACTTCTAAGTGTCGAATCAGCCATAGGTATGCAGGGGTGGGGACTGCTAAATGCAACACTGATGGGAAACTGGATTGTTTGCATGGGAGTAAAACACGTCTACATCTGGGAAGATGCTGACCCGGCCGGAGAAGTGAATGCAGCTAAGCTGGAGAAAAATCTGCTATCTGCTGGCATCAAGGTTACGAGATGCAACCCGAAGCTTATCAGAGCTGAAAGTGACATGGATTGGAACGATATTCTGGTGAATTTCGGACCAGATGTGTTCCCACATAGCGACTGGCTGCAGCACGTTTGAACAAGGGAGAGCTTATGGACCTGAAAAGTCTGATCAATGGCATTCATCCCATTGTACGGTTATCCGTTTCCAACGTCCGCCTATCCCCTGAACTGGGGTATTGGCCAGCTAAATTCGAAAACTTGGAATCATTGCATCAGTGGCTATCGAGTGAAGCGGGTGAGCATTACCGCTACCCGGGAGCTGAAAGTATCAATGTGACCTTACTTGATGTCTTACGACACTGCGATCGCCCTAGTGCGAGAGTAATGGCAATACTTAAGACACAGACCCAACTAGCTTCGTGATGATAGAAGCAAAAAGCCATCACCCTTCAGGGGTGATGGCTTTTTTATGGTTCTTCGCGGGATCTTGGGGAAGTGGAAGTTGACAGACAGGGTGCTGGTAAACTGGCTGTCTCCAAACACACCAC
>NZ_JAPCIV010000061.1:0-7220 GCF_027707585.1 Aeromonas sp. QDB39
AACCGCAGATCGTGTTTGATGAACTACGACAGGTTGCTTGATTTGGCGGGTGTTGCACTTCGGAGTTGAATTCGCGCACACCTAACTCACTAACCACATCTCCAGCAAGCTGCACATCTGTCCATGCTGCGCGATAGGCATACCAGGGATCCATCACTTCCGGCGGAGGCGGCGGCGGCGGTTCAGGCCATAGAAACCATGTAGCTGCCGCAATACCTGCTAAACAGACAAGAGATGGCTTAACCATTCTTGACAATGCAGACCCACGAAACTCTATGAGTTCAAAGTCATCAGGCTTTAGATTTAAAGCCTCAATTATCGTTGTCTCTACACCCCGAACAGGCAATTCAGTTGTAGAAAATATGCGCTCAGATGGATGTACCTGTAACCATTCAGACAGTTCCGTTGCATCGACAACTTCATCACGGCGAATTTCCCCGGCCTCCCAGAGCACGCAGCGATAGGCACGGTCAGAAGCAATTATGCACACCCACTTCCTAGGGGTGTCTTTCACTTCTTCAATGAGAGCCTCGGCAATACACTCGCCCCAAGCTATATCAGCTTCATCGGAAGCGACCCGCGTGATCAGGTCCCCATTCTCGAATATCCGCTCAAACTTAGCCGGGTACTCGACTCGCCACCGCTTCAGGACTTCCTTTGGCTTGCTGCCATGCGGCAGCGTTGTTCTGATAGTTCCCATAACTTTATATCCGCTTAGGGGTGATCAGAACAATAGTTTCTGTCATGCTGCTTGCGCCTGAATTCCCGCCCAAGAACGGATTCTTGAGTACAGATGTCTCATCTGATTTATTCGACTTCTGCTTGTATCCATTGAGCACGAGAGTCTCACCATATTTAAGACCAACATCTTGATCGAATTTTATTTCTTGCACCTGTGGTGCACGAATAGTGACGCCACTCACTTCTGTATCTTCCCAATTGATAACCTTGGATAGAACTCCAGAAATTTGAAGGTTTACCATGTCATCTGAAATATTTGGCATAACTGACATGGTGAGGCCATCACTAACTACAGCATCTTCTACTTCAACGCTTGCATCAGCATTTTCATTCGGCGTAACTGTCACTCTCGCAATATATGTCAGCTTTTCAGAGTTATCGATGGATGCAACTCTGTTATTTCTTGCAACAGTTCTCGGCTCATATTCGACACCAACATGCCCTTGAGTTTGTAGCGACTTCATCAGAACGGTCGTACCATCCCATTTTGGATTTGTCGAAGTAAATGAAAATCCATAATTCCCTGTATCGCCCAGGGTTGGCAGTGACGGACCAGCAAACTGCAGCTTTCCTTCTGAAACATTGCGAATAACATTCCAGTCAATGCCAAATTCAGATCCTTTACTCCCTTTGAATTGAAGCACCTTGACTTCAATCATTACCTGCCGTGCTATTGCCTGTTTTCTTGATGAAATATAGCTCTCAACCAAACTCATCCGATGCGGAGTTGTTCTAACCAGAATTGAAGCAGTCGAGGATGTTACAATTACATTCCCTTCCAATGGGTTCTTATCGTCCTTACTTACACCGTCACGACTCAGAATTGACTTTATAGCCGCCAAATAGTCATCAAAGGGATTTATGTCTACCACTTCGGTGGTTGCGTAAGTATCCGAATTACCAAGGGAGCTTGTAACAGTTCGGTTTGCCAATCCCTCACCGCTATTATTAACTGAGTTGGCTTTTCGTCCAAATAGGAATGAACTTTTACCCAAAAGTGAATTTAACTCGAATACTTTGGTTACATATCGTTCAAAATTTATTTTGTTCCCATGAACACTTACTGAGATATCAGCCTTTGCTGCTATCTCGTTCAGTGCCCCATTGATATCTCCCTGATAGTCTACTGAAATAATTTTGTCCTGGACCACATCAGGTCCATAGTTTACTGCAATTTTCTGATTTGCCGATTGCAGCAGGTTCCTTACTGCAAAGCTAAGCGGTATATCTTGCCCTTGAATTGCGGCGGGCTTTCTGACCCACCAAGGAGCCCCCTCCCCAATTGTCGGGTTCAAGTCCAAAGGGGGCTTATCGATGTAGATGCTTTTAGAGGATTCTTGTTTACCCTCATATGCCTTGATTTGGCCAAGTGTATCGTTAGCAGCATCTTTCTGCTCCAAATGGTCCATAGCACCACACCCTGAAAGAGCGATGATGACAGCCATTGCTATAGCGCTACGCGTTTTCATAATCAGTTCCCCTGCACAAAATAAACGTGTTGTGTTGACTTCAGTAGCTGTGGTTGCACTGGGTATGATTCGATCAACGCATTAAGTGCTGATGCTATATCCCCTCGTTCCGTGACGATTGGCCAGCTTGACGGAACGTAGTAATCATCCTGAGGGCGCCAGTCTTGTGCTGTCGTATTCCATCCATAGGACTCTGTTAGTCGAATTGCATTTGCTTTTAGGCTGCCGGCAGCGACATTAAATGTCTGCACCAACACCCCCGGAACATGAATTACTGCACTTTTATTCATAGCGTCATAACTAACAATGAACTTTCCATTTGTTTCATTGCCAAACGAAATCTGTGCTGCGGATATTGCCCCTTGGAAATCATTCGCGGAGAAATGCGTTTTCTTTGGAATGGATGTAAAACCAGTAGGCACTCCACCGGGAAAATAATAGAGAACTGTTTGATAACCGTTATCTCTGAACCATCTCGAGAATGCACGCTCCCAAGTTTCACCGGCTCGAACAATCAATGACGTTTTTTCTACTGTGACGACAATCGGTTTTGTTTTATTAATGGGAACGAATACCTTCCCACTCGTCACAATAGGTGCCTGGGATTTCATCAACACTGTGGGCGTGTTTACTATGGGGTTCGTTGCTGATTCAAGCATCGGCTTCATGGTACTACTTGCAGTCGCAACAGAAGCCCATTCGTGCCTAGTTGTTGCTTTCTCAACCTTTTGTTGAACAGCAGCAGCCAAGTCATTTTGCCCAGCTCCAACAGGGTTTTGTGCGACGGTGTTGGTTTGGTTGCGTGTCGACACGATCTGTGGGGCGCTGTGATCTTTATACACGTTGCTCGGGCTGCACCCTCCCACCAAGGCTGCGGCTACCGCCACCGACAGGAGCTTCAGTCGCACTTGATGATCTCCGTCGCTGTGATTGTCGCAGATCGATCCCTTTCATGAATCTGTGGCAGAAGCGGCAGTCCAGCCAGGAACGCTTCAAGAGCCTTTATCGGCTCTCTTTTATCGACCTCGAATCCGGCATCAAACTGCCAGTCGCAGTGAGCCGGGACGGTCTTAGACCAACGGATTGCCTGCAACCCCAACGCAAAGCGGAGGCTCTCCAACTGCCCACGTAGCGATCCCGGATGCACGCTGAAGTAACGTTGTTCGCGGTCCCGACGAATAAAATTGATCGCCTGCTGACGGTCATTGATGATGTGTCGTAGACGAGTGATCTGGCCGGTGATCCGAGCGTTATGCTTGGCATACTCATCACGCAAAAGGGCCAGGTCGTTCTGTAACAGTTCGATTTCAGTGTTGAGCTCTATGAGCGTCTTGTCGCCATAAGTATCTCGTGCCATCTCCGTCATTGGCAGAGTTCTTCTCTCAGGTCGAGAGTCGCCTGGCGAAGCCTGCACCTGCGGTATCCCCAGCAGGGCAACGACACTGAATGCCAAAATACTTTTTCTCATAGACGCCACCGTATAGAAAATCCTAGGTGGCGTTATACCGCACTCAAGCGGGAATAATTGCACAGCAAAAATGGGGGGGGTTTTCTGAGCGGTCTAGAGATCCGAGTGAAAAAAAACCCGCCAATTACTTAGGCGGGTTCTGGGTTTATGTGTTTTCCATCTGGCGTTGTCGCTGATGGATTCGGCTTGGCGTGAACTGACCCGACCATACTAGTCCTGTGTCTATCGTGACCTCTTGCCGTATCCTGACCTTCATGCTCTCACCACTCATGTCTTGGATCGTCGCAAGTAATCGACTCTCAACAGAGTACAGGAACTCGAGATCCTTCATAGCAAGTTTGAGTAAGGCTTTCTGTCGTTCTTCTTGCATTTTCGCCTTGCGATTTCGCATCTCAAAAATGCAAGGGATCGCGACAGCGATTACTGCGAAGAACCCGGAAATCAAGGCCACCGTGATACTTACGCTTTCCATGGTGTCCTCCCTTAGTATTCATCACTCAAGATGATTGTTGTATTCCGACGATCACCCTCCGTGATTACCCATATGAAACATTGGCTTTGCCCTGCTGGCAGGCTTGATAGGACTCGCTCCCCAGTCCTGATTGCATCAAGGTTTTGCAGTCCCTGTGTATGGTTCCACAGTAACCCCTCTCTATGTGAATCCAGCAAATCAGATGATGCTATCCCTAGCCGTTTCAAGGCTTCCAAAGCGGGTAGAGTTGCAGTACACATTCCTAACTTGAACATATTGAGCTCCTGATTCTGTGCCCTTGTGGCTTGAATTGTTAAGCCACCTTCTCTGCTAGCGCGTTGGCAAGCAGCAAGGGCCATGTAGGATCAACACCGTTCAGTGCATTTATGACTTGATCAGCATCTAACACGCTAGATGTGAAAGTTGAATTAAGTAGGTCTATGTCTGCGGCCGGCGTCCTTACAACAGTTTTTATGAAATTGCTTCCTTCACCTGGGCTCACACTTGCATAGAGGTTAGAGTTCCCCAGCCTTACAAGCTGGCCATTAGATATGAGTTTTCCAGTATTTGTTACTTCGAACATGATTTAGCCTCGTTGAGTTGGGGATTTGCGCCCGAGTTGGTGTTGGTCACGAGTGGCACATTGCAGACCGAGTGCCATAGAGACAGCCTTGGGCTGTTTCTGCATGTGCGCTGACGCCGGCGAAATACCGGTGAACGGACATGCAGAATCAGCCAACGAGGGCCTGGGTGATAGATCACGGGTGGGAATGCCGGCGCAGGGCTGGGGGATTGATGTTGGTACCTGGCCGAGGATGGCCTGTCCCCACGAGGGCACCGAGGACTAATACAGAGTAACCTAGAGGGCCAATATCTGGCAATCAGGTACAGATTCAAAAGTTGATGGCCATGCCAATTTTGGCATGGCCATCACCTTCAGATGAGGAAGTCGTCCAGTGATCGCCCTTTAGCAATCTCTTCGGCCAGGTACTTCGGGGTGCGCCCCTGCCCTGTCCAAGTTTGTTCGATTCCATCGACGACATAGCGATACTTGGGTGGTCTCGGAGTGCGCTTTTTCTTGGAGCTAGTATCCACACCTGCAGTATCCCCAAGAAGCTCTTTGGGATCGATGCCGGCCTGGGCAAGCAACTCCTGGAACTCGGCCAACTTGCTCTTTCGTTCTGATTGAGCAGCTATTTCTTTGTCTGCCTGAGTCTTACGTTCCAAGTACACCAACTCGAATTTCTCGTGGGCCTCTTGTACTTGTTCAAACGGCAGGTCACGAAGAGCAGCCCGGAGGCTTCGAATATTCAACAGAGTTTTAAAAAATTCTTGCATGCAACAGTCCTACTCAAAAGAACTAACTGGAAATTGCCAGCTATTAGTTCATGGTTTCGATCGTTCTCTGTAAACCCAATAAAGCCGAAGCCCTGAAGATGAGCTTTTCGCTTCAGTTTTCAATCATATCGTTATCACCGTTAAAATAAACGCGATATTTCTAACATGGCGGAGGGGCATCTCAACACTTCGTCAGTCTCACAGATCACCCCAATATTCCTCCGGGTCAGGGACTCTGGGTGCGTGTGTGGCGTGTCTCTGCTCCTCAACCCCATCGTCATAGCTCTCTTGCCACACCCTATATGGTTCACCCCCGAGCAATTCTGGATGAAATGGTCCTTCTCTTTGTTCTCCAAGACGCCGACCATTTGAATCGTTCCATCCCTGCCTGCGCCCTTCTGTTCGGCAATACCGGGAAATCTGCTCGATTTGCTCGCAGGAAAGTTGATTCACTTGAGCTCCACTCCAGCTCTCATCACCGAATGCATTTGAGGAAATCCGCGGCAACACCATTGGATCGCCGGAATTGATAATCAGTATTCCCATGTATCCCTCACACTATGAAATCTGGGTCGACAATCCAAGTCACACCTTTGCTCACAACCGCTATTGGTTTTACACGCAATACATATAAGGCATTCCGGATTGTTAATCTCCCAGTCACGAGATACCTAATTACTCTCAGAAAATATCTCATCTTTCCTTCCGGTGAGAATAAAATGTTGTCCTTCAGTCAGTGGACATAGCTACACAACATCTAGCCAGACCACCGACTTGATTATCCTCCATCCGTTACCCCATTTCATCCTCTTCCTTTTTGTCCATGGTCTGCTGCTAAATCACCACCTCGCCGCCGCTGGCCACCCTGGGTGCCGAGCTCATCGGCGACCCGGGGCACCAGGTCCCGACACCGGCCAGGGGGCCACCTGCAGCACCGGTTCACCCGCCCGGCCGCCGGCAATGGCCATCCTGGGCGCCGAGTACGCGGCGGCCCGGGGGCCACCTGCAGCACCGGTTCACCCGCCTGGCCGCCGGCAGTGGCCACCCTAGGCGCCGAACCCGCGGCGGCCTCGGGGGCTCACTGCGTACCGGATCCCGGCACCGGTCCGGGGGCCCACTGCGCACCAGATCACCCAACCTCCGCCGGTGGCCACCCTGGGCGCCGAGCTCATCGGCGACCCGGGATCCCGTACTCAGCATGCACACCGACAAAACCCCACCACCACCCAGGCCCCTCCGCTCCCCGGCGCCGGCCGGGGGCCCACCGTGCACCAGATCACCCACCCGCTGCCGGTGGCCACCCTGGGCGCCGAGCTCATCGGCGACCCGAGGCACCAGATCCCGACACCAGCCCGGGGCCCACCGCGCACCAGATCACCCACCCGCCGCCGCTGGCCACCCTGGGCGCCGAGCTCATCGGCGACCCGAGGCACCGGATCCCGGCACCGGTCCGGGGGCCCACTGCGCACCAGATCACCCAACCGCCGCCGGTGGCCACCCTGGGCGCCGAGCTCATCGGCGACCCGAGGCACCAGATCCCGACACCAGCCCGGGGCCCACCGCGCACCAGATCACCCACCCGCCGCCGCTGGCCACCCTGGGCGCCGAGCTCATCGGCGACCCGAGGCACCGGATCCCGGCACCGGTCCGGGGGCCCACTGCGCACCAGATCACCCAACCGCCGCCGGTGGCCACCCTGGGCGCCGAGCTCATCGGCGACCCGAGGCACCAG
>NZ_JAPCIV010000061.1:7227-14810 GCF_027707585.1 Aeromonas sp. QDB39
GGCCCACTGCGCACCAGATCACCCAACCGCCGCCGGTGGCCACCCTGGGCGCCGAGCTCATCGGCGACCCGAGGCACCGGATCACCCACCCGCCGCCGCTGGCCACCCTGGGCGCCGAGCTCATCGGCGATCCGGGGCACCAGGTCCCGACACCGGCCCGAGGGCCCACCGCGCACCAGATCACCCATCCGCCGCCGCTGGCCACCCTGGGCGCCGAGCTCATCGGCGACCCGAGGCACCAGATCCCGACACCGGCCCGGGGACCCACCGCGCACCAGATCACCCACTCGCCGCCGCTGGCCACCCTGGGCGCCGAGCTCGGCAGCGACCCGACCCGGGGCACCGGATCCCGGCAGCGGTCCGCCGGCCACCTGGACAATGCATCAGATCCCCCTCGGCAGTGGCGGCAGTGGCCACCATGGGCCCCGAGTTCGTCGGCGGCCCGGGGGCCACTGCAGCACCAGCCAGCTGGACACCCTGGGCGCCGAGCTCCTCGACGACCCAGGGCACCAGATCCCGGCACCGGCCCGGAGACCAACTGCGTACCGGTCCGCCGGACACCGCACCAGATCACCCGCCCGCCGCCGCTGGCCACCATGGCCCCCGAGTTCGTCGGCGGCCCGAGGGCCACCTGCAGCACCGGCCCGCCAGGCGCAGCACCGGATCACCCACACCGGCACTGGCCGCCCTGAGCGTCACCGGAGAATCGGAACCGCAATTCAGCATGCACACAGACAAAAGCTTCGACCCAGCGCACCAGCGGGAACATCCTGGCCACTTGCAGCACCGCGCCGCCGCTCTGCAGAACGATGCCGCGAGCACATCGATGGTGCAGGCCAACTCAGTGACCCACACATCGGTTGGGACTGGGGGCAACTCAGTGCCGGTATTCGGCGTGTGTTCAGGAGGTCATGGCTGGCGGGCTCGCCTGTGAATACCTGCAAACCTGGATCTACTTGCTAACGGAATGGATTAGGCCATCAGTCCTCTCATGGCTCCAGTTGCATTGTGAAGATCTGAGGGATGATCGACGTAAGCAAAAAATCGTCTACGGGTGCTATAAATGTCCTTTTTGAACGCAACAGCTTTTCTTGATTACTTGTTTTGCCCTCCCCTTCCTGGGCACAAAACCACCGTCATCGCAAAAACGGTGTCACAAAAAATCAGGAACAATCTTGAAGCGATCAAAATTGTAAAGCGGTGTTTGGCTGATGGCTCGCTGGCTGTATCTGACGTCGAGCGCGATGTCCTTACTCAGTATGCCGGATGGGGTCAACTATCAGGACTCTTTGAGCCAGAACACCCCCAGCATGCCGAATTGAAATCTCTTGTCACTCAAGCAGAATTCACGGCGTTGGAAGCATCTGTATTGACCTCCTATTACACCTCCGAATGGATTATCGATGCCATGTATCGTTCCGTCGCACGCCTTGGTGTGCAGGACGGTCCATTGCTCGATTTTGCTACAGGGTCCGGTCACTTCTTGGCGAGTCGCCCGGCGACTCTTTCAGCGATGAAATCCTTTGCTGTTGAGCTGGATGGCCTGACAGGGACTATCGCCCGCTTATTGAATCCTGCAGCCAAGATCTATGTCAACCAGCCGTTCGAGCACGTAAAGCTCCCGTATAGTGGCGACTTTTCCTTAGTTATTGGGAACCCGCCATACAGCTCTGTTCCTGCCAGGGATAGAGCATTTGGCACACTCCCACTACATTCCTACTTTCTGATTAGAGGGTTGAGCGAACTGCACCACGGCGGGCTTATGGCTGTTGTCGTATCAAGCTGGGTAATGGACTCCAAAGATAGCGATGCGCGGCTATCTCTCTCGGCCCGGGGAAATTTGGTTGCAGCCTGTCGTCTGCCAAATTCGGTGTTCAAGGGTGAAGGGGCCAACGTTGTTACCGATATTCTGGTCTTTCAAGCCTGCCAGCATCCGGAAGAAAACCCTTCATGGATCGACACCGTAGAGGTCCACGACGAAGCAGGCTCGGTATATCGTGTGAATCGCTTGTTTGTGGATCGTCCTGAACTCGTCGCCGGCAAAATCTCAGCACCTGGCACCTTCAATGTGTCTTGCAACGTTGCAGATCCTGGCCGTGATCTTGCGAGTGTTGTAACTGAAATCCTCGATATCCAGACCTCCAACCCTTTGTTTTTCCGTAAGTCTACTGCTCCGGTTGCAAGGAAAGGTGTCGTTTCTGCCCCCGCAGGTATGGACGATGTTGGACCATATGAATTTTGCCAAACTCCGGCGGGTGAGCTGATGCGTCGAGTGGCAGATCATGTTGATGAAAACGGGGTTAAGATGCCCACGTTCCAACAGTGCGAGTTTAAATCAGCCAAAGATAGGCTACGTGTAACGGCCATGCTGAGAGTTAAGAGGGTGTTGGCATCACTCATCAACGCAGAGCAGGGCAATCAGCCAGACGCCAACTTGCGAGCTCTTAGGGCTGATCTCAATGCGACCTATGACCGCTTTACTGCCGACTTCGGTCCGTTCCACGCTTCCAAGAACAAATCCGTTCTTGGGGAAGATCCCTGGTATTACCGCTTGCGAGCTCTCGAGTTGGACTACATCGCGCCGATCAGTGCCACGGTTGCCGAAAAAGAGGGCATCGCAGAGCGTAAAGAGCAATGGAGTAAGGGGAATTTGTTCACCCGCCGCGCAATCACCCCATTGATCACTCCCAGCCATGCCGCGAACCTTGCCGACGCCGTTCTAATCTCCGTGAGCTACAAGGGTGAGGTCGATCTTTCATACGTTCGGGATCTGGTCCGCTTTAAAGGAACAGATCGAGAACTTTTGCATCAGTTGGCCGAACAATCTCTGGCATTTGCCGACCCCGAAAGTGGCAAGCTGGTCATTGCGGCAAAGTACCTTTCAGGTTACATCCCCAGCAAGATTGAGGCTGCACAAGGGGCGGCCGAATCCGACCCTCTGTTTGCTATCAATGTTGCCAACCTGCAGCGAGTAATGCCCTCACCCATCAAGGCGGTAGACATTTTTGCACCGATGAACTCCCGTTGGCTGCCTAACCATTTCCACGCCGATTTTATCCGCCATCTGGTCGGTCATCCAAAATTGAAAGCACAAGTTACCCTTATCGACAACGAGTATCATGTTTCGCATGACTCTCTCCCTCAGACCGTCTTAACTTCTGAATGGGGTACGCAGCGCCGCGACATGACCTCCTTGATCATTGCGCTTTTGAACAATCGCACCATTGAGGTACGCGATCCACATCCGAGCATATCTAATACGACTGTTCCGAACCCGGACGAAACAATGGCCGCCCAGCACAAAGCAGAGGAAATTAAGGCGGCTTGGGAGTCGTGGGTGCTGGATGATGCCGAACGCCGCAACGATATTGAGCTTGCTTACAACGCACATTTCAACGGCTTTGTTGCCCCGAAATACAATGGCTCACACTTGCCTTTAGCTGGTAGTGCAGTTTACCTATATCACACACAGAGAAACGCCATTGCTCGGATCATTCATGAGTCGTGCACTTTGATTGATCACGCTGTCGGCGCCGGAAAAACGTTCACAATGATTGGTGCGGCAAGCGAACTAAGACGCATTAACAAATGTGAGCGTGTAGTGCTGGTCGCTCCCAATCACCTCGTCGCGCAGCATGCCACCGCCGCACAGTTCATTTTTCCAGGCATGAATATCTTTGTGCTCGATAAAACTATGATGACCCCGACCACCCGCCGCACAGCCTTAGCCCGCCTTGCAATGACAGACTTCGATCTATGCATCATTCCGTTGAGTGTGTTCGGGCTAATCCCAGCCCCTCACGATCTCTTGGTCGAAATGTTGGAAGCAGAGATCGATGATCTTCACCGGTGTTTGTCGGAGCTGAAACATGAGCGGTTATCTGTACGCCGGATGCAGACGCGGATCCAGCGCAAAGAAGCTGACCTTGCAGAACTTGTGAACAAACACACTGATGAAATGCTCGACTTTGCGGACCTGAGGGTCACAACTCTGATCATTGATGAGAGCCAATTCGGTAAGAACCTTAGCTATTCTTCATCCCTGCAAAGCGTTGCCGGAATGGGCCAGGCATCAGGCAGTAAGCGAGCCTTTGATCTATTTGTCAAAAGCCGTGCTGTTCTGCGAGCCGGTGGTCGTTATGTTGAGGCTACCGGAACACCAATCCTCAACTCTGTGGTGGAAGCACATCGACATCTGCGAGTGATGTCCCAAGATTTTGCTCAGTCAGCAAAGCTGACCCACTTTGACGCATTCAGTGCAGTCTTCGCTCAGCCAGTGACAGATTATGAATTGGCGGCGTCCGGGCGTGGCTACAAGATGAGAACTCGCATTAGTACATTCACAAATTTGACAGAGCTTCAAGCTATCTACTCAAGCTTCGCTGATGTAGTTACTTCTGAGCAGTTGCCAAATGTCTTGCCAAAACTAGCTGATGGCCGCAGTGCTATCCCTCCCCTCACGGGGGGCAAGATCATCGAATTGGTGATTGAACCCAATGAGCACCAGGAAAACGGCTTCGCTGAAATCGTCAGTGCATATTCTCGAGTCGATAACCGGGAGAACAACCCCCTAAAATTGCTCAACCGTGGGCGAATGCTCTCTCTCGATGCTCGGCTTGTGTACCCAGACGCACCGGACTACCAGGACAGCAAAATCAATACCGTAGTGCGCTATCTGCTCGATAAATATCAAAGTACAACTAGCGTTCGCGGTACTCAGATGGTCTTCATGGATCGTAGCATTCCCGCTCGCCATCGTGCCGGAGCTTCGAAAGAGTGGGCGGCAATTTTCAACCTTGCCAGACAGGGTGATGAAGAAGCGTTAGAGCGTATTGAAGGCCTAGACGAACTCGAACTTACCGCCATGGTCGGCAGTTCATTCAGCCTCTACGATGAGCTGGTAGAAAAATTGGTTGTGGGCGGCATCCCCCGCAACGAGATCGCAGTTATCCACGATTACCGGACAGACGCGAGAAAGGAAGCGTTGCGTGACATGATGAATGAGGGGCAGATCCGAATTTTGCTAGGCTCTACCGAATTGGCAGGCTCTGGGCTCAATATCAACCGGCGTTTGGTTTCGTTGGTTCACTTCGATCTCCCATATCGACCCGGTGATTTGGCTCAACGAGCTGGCCGCATTGAGCGCCAAGGCAACCTGTTATGGGCGAATGATCCCGAGTTCACCATTGATATTGTCGTGCCAATCACCCGTCGCTGTCTTGATGCTTGGCAACTGGGATTACTCAACACCAAGCAGCGTTTTATCAGCCGGTTCCGTCAACTCGATAGCTCCGTCCGGCACTACACAGAGCAAAATGAAGCGATTGATTATGCCGAGTTAAGCGCCATCGTAGCCGATGACCCGCGAATCCTGGCTCATGTCAAAGGCAAAGCAAAGCTGCGAAAGCTTGAGGCAGCCCGGAATAACTGGTTCCGGAATCACGTCAGATTGGACGACCAAGCACAATCCCTTGAGCAAAGAGTCGCAACCTTGGCGGCCAAAATGCAGATGATTCGAGCCGATGCAGCAAACATTGCGGCCACCGCGGATGAGTTGTTGATTACCGTGGATGGTGTGACATATGAAAAAATGGGGGTGGATTCGACGGCTACAGATCGTCTAAACATAACCACCGCCGCCCCGGCTGTCGGTTCAAAATATAGCAGACTGAACTACCGTGCAGATATTGGCAGTCAACACGACATGGCTACTTACCGGGGGGCTACTCTGGTCTATGAAAAGCCATATTTCGCCAAACTGTGCTTCGCCACCGAGTTCACAGTTCGCGGCCCCTCCGGTCATCACTACGAGCTGAGAAATGTAGAGCGCAATAGCATTAACGCTGTGATGGCGGCCTTCGTCGCGCTCGTCGATAACTTGCCGCGCTTACCAAACATAGCCACAGCCCAAATGGCTACTTGGACAAAGAACGCTACCGACTATCGTATTGAGGCTGCGAAGCCATTCAGCGCCCAAGCAGAGCTTGATGAACTGATCCCATTTTTGCGGCAACTTGAAAAGGAGTTGGCAGATTCTGCCATACATTCAGCACATCAAGTGGCCGCTTGAGGAATGATGTAGCCCCTGCTGACAGGTGGGGGGTTCGTTGACGAAAGACATTCGTCTGTTATTTGATAGCCCCAACTTCTGAATATTGGTTTGCCCTCCCTTGCATTGACCGATGCCGTGGGATCATAACCCCATTGAAACCAAAATAGGGTTATGAACATGAACGCATTGAAACAAGGCGCTTCCAATCGCACGGATGATTCTTTGGTGATGCTCACTGTTGATCAGGTGGTCGCAGCCCCCTGGGGCAACGTCCGTCGCGGAAACCGCAATAATGCCAAGTGGACGGAATTTCTCGCTGATGTGAGGCTGCGCGGGATCATCCAATCGGTGACGGTTCGCCCCCATCCAGAAATGGCAGGTATTTTCGAGCTGTTAGCAGGATATGGCCGTTGGGATGCCGCTAAAATTGTGGGTTGCCCTATCCCCGCCCTTGTCGTCAATTGCAGTGACTCAGAAGGCGTTGCCATTGGCATGATGGAGAACCTGCAGCGGGAAGACATGGGGCCGGTTGATGAAGCCCACGCAGCACAAACGGCACTAGCTCTATGCAATGGTGATTACGAAGAAGCCCGCAAGCAACTCGGTTGGTCACTGGGTCGCCTCAAACAGCGACTGCATCTTACTCGCTGCACTCCGGCAGTGCTTGATGCAATCTCAGCAAAATTGGTTTCACTTCGTCATGCCGATTTGCTCGCAGGTATCAGTGCTGAGGCGCAGAACGCTCTGTTGCCCTCAATTACTGAGAAAAACCTTAGCGTAGATGCGCTCAAAGCCTTGCTTGGTAAAGCTTCGGCACCGATTTCCTCCGCGCGTTTTGATGTTGGAGATTGCGCCTCCTGCGTTCACAACAGTCAGCAACAATCCAGCCTGTTTAATGAGTTCGCTGTTGTAGACGGGGCTGTTTGCCGGAATCTTGTGTGCTTTAAACAAAAGACTGCTGCTATGGTTGCGGCCCGCAAGGACGAACTCGCCGAGCGTTACGGCACCATCATTGTACTATCCGAAGTATCCCAAGGTTCGATTAACCATGTAAGCCATGACACGGTTGGCGCAGAGCAGATGTTTGATGGCTGTTTACCTTGCTCGAAGCGCGTTGCATTGCTCGATGACCGCATTG
This sequence comes from Aeromonas sp. QDB39, assembly GCF_027707585.1. Classification (NCBI taxonomy): domain Bacteria; kingdom Pseudomonadati; phylum Pseudomonadota; class Gammaproteobacteria; order Aeromonadales; family Aeromonadaceae; genus Aeromonas; species Aeromonas sp. QDB39. The sequence goes on from NZ_JAPCIV010000061.1 coordinate 14,418, forward strand.
ATACCGCGGGTGATGTGCTCGAAGATCGATGTACCGACCCAGATTGCTTCAAAACGTGTGTTTCTAAGCACCGTGATGCAGTGGCGGAAGCTGCAGAAATCACTGAAAAGGCGAACTGGGCGGCAGGGATTGATCCCACCCTCACCAACGCAGCCCAACCCTTGCAAAAGGATGAAGGGAATACGCAGGCTCCCAATGTGCCTAAAAGAAAGGCTGCCGATAGTGATCCCACTACCTCTTTGAGTAGTTCGGTGGTTGCAGACCACAAGATAATGCTTAGACGCGCAGCCGTTGAGGCGTGGGGAAGCGACGCTGAGGGGTAATCCCCCCGAAAAACCAGGGTGCTCATAAGTAGAATTTTCCCGTACCTTGAACGCAGGAGGTTCTACATGA